>JAIFLT010000145.1:4726-5066 GCA_020048955.1 Flavobacterium sp. | reverse complement strand
GTTCTTCTACTTGTGACAAATGTTTTTTTATTTGTATTGAATTTTCAGCACCAAAAATCAACTCACCAATTACAATTACCGAAATTGAAACAACTTCATTGTCCATTAATTGACAAAGTAAATTATTTTTACCTCTCAAATAATCAATGACCACATTGGCATCTATAATAAATTTACCATTCATTGAGGTCAATTTTTCTACATTCTGAAATGCTTTTTTCCCATTCTTCAGCCTCTACATCAGAAAGTATTCCGGCAAATTTCATAATATCTTTAGGCTTATCATCCTTAGCCTTCCTTTTTTCTTTTTCTAAAAGAAAATCAATAAAGTCATTCACTT
>JAIFLT010000145.1:0-4719 GCA_020048955.1 Flavobacterium sp. | reverse complement strand
ATTCCGGCAAATTTCATAATATCTTTAGGCTTATCATCCTTAGCCTTCCTTTTTTCTTTTTCTAAAAGAAAATCAATAAAGTCATTCACTTCATTTTTCAAATGTTCGGGTAAGGATTCTATTTTTTTTAAAGATAGTGTTTCCATATTTTATTTATTTTTAGGTATAAAAATACAAATTCAGTTTAAAAAAGACAACTGAGAACAGATAACTTTTTAAACCAATTCCGCTTTAATCCAATCGTACCCTTTTTCTTCCAACTCATAGGCGAGTTCCTTTCCGCCCGATTTTACGATTTTTCCATCCATCAAAACATGAACAAAGTCGGGTATGATATAATCTAAGAGACGTTGGTAATGTGTGATGACTAACACAGCGTTGTTTTCGTTTTTCAATTTATTTACACCATTGGCAACTATTCTAAGTGCATCGATATCTAAACCAGAATCGGTTTCGTCTAAAATTGCGATTTTTGGATCTAACATTGCCATTTGAAAAATCTCGTTACGTTTCTTTTCTCCTCCCGAAAAACCTTCGTTTAAGGAACGGGAAAGAAATTTGCGGTCAATTTCTAATAATTCTGATTTTTCGCGAATTAATTTCAGCATTTCATTTGCGGGCATATCCTCTAAACCTTTTGCTTTTCTGGTTTCGTTGATGGCGGTTTTCATAAAATTGGTCACCGAAACTCCTGGGATTTCTACCGGATATTGAAACGATAAGAAAACACCTTTATGTGCTCTTTCTTCTGGAGCCAATTCTGAAATATCTTCGCCTTCTAAAAGAATTTCGCCTTCAGATACTTCATATTTTTCATTTCCTGCAACTATCGATGCCAAGGTGCTTTTTCCGGCACCATTTGGTCCCATTATGGCATGAACTTCTCCTTTATTAATATGAAGGTTAATCCCTTTTAATATTTCTTTGTCTTCAACAGACGCGTGTAGGTTTTTTATTTGTAACATTATTTGTTTTTTTATTTGTATGATGCTTCTTTATAACAGTGAGGATGCTCTTCAGAATCTAAAATTGATATAGCAAAAATTCTTTTTCTAGTTTCAGCATTTGTTGTGTCCCACAAAATATCATTTAATACGTCTAATGCTTTGGAGCACGAGTCTAATTTGTTTATCCAATTCGCTTTAACTTCTAAAATGTACTCATTGTTATCCTCAATTAAACAATAAGTTTCCAAAGGATATCCTTTTGTTTTACATACTTCAAAAAATTTTTCAAGATTTTTTTCTAATTCTTTAGTATCCATGATAATAATCCGTTTTCGTTTTTTAATAATTCTATTGCGTCTTCAACATCTTTATTTTTCTTTGGCTGTATATCATATCTCGATTTTTCTGACCAAACATCTATTAAAAGTGATGTAGTTTTAAAAAGAACTTTATTTTGACTTTTATCCTCATCGAACTTTCTTTTTAAACCCGAAAAAAGCAATAAAGTATTTAGATCATGAGAGTAAAAAGGATTTCTGCCATCAAAATATTTTTTTAAACTACACTTCTATCGAATAAATCATCAATGTTTAACATTTTACAAATTTTGTACTTTAAATATAACTCAACAGTGTATCCTAATAAATAAAAAGCACCATTAGATTTTTCATTTTTCAATAATATAATTGCTTCTTCTAATCTTAAATCTGCTAACTTTTTAATTTCCTCCGATGAATTCATTAATTTAATTGATAAAAAATTATTATTTCCTTAAAGCATCAAGCTCTACCAGCGTTATTCTAGTTCCTTTTCCTTCTCGAACTTCTTTTGCAGCCTCCAAAATTTCTTTTACAAATTCTGGATTGTAAGGTTTTTCTTTTTTTTCAACAATTTCAAAACCAAGTGATTTTGCCAATGATTTCAAAACTGGAAAATCTTTTTTCTTAACGTTTTTTAAAACTATATCCATAATTAAACTTTAAAATTATAAATCATAAATAATAACATCAATTTCTTCAATATTTTTAAGTTTTCTATCTGATGTTAAAAATGGTATGTCATAATATTTTGCTATTGCAAGAATAATACTGTCTGGCAATTTCAAATTGTACTTCTTTCTTAAATAAATTATAAGAGATTTTAGACATTCATCATAATTATAAATTCTAAATTGACTTATGATTTCTTTTATTATTTGTTCTTCTGTCGTTGAAATATTTTTAAAAGACAGCAATTCTAATTCTGAAATAAATGAAATACAAATATTTTTATCTTCCAAAAAATCAATAACTTTTTCATCACCTTTTGTTAGATAAATAAAAATATTCGTGTCAATTAACAAACTACCATTCATTTCTTAATTGTTCTTGAATTTTATTTGGTTCTAAATTTTCAAAAGATTTAATTACACCACAATATTTTTTGGCATCAAATCCTTTTTTGGAATTAAATTGTCTGTCTTTTAAGAATTTGTCAAAATCTTCTTTTTTTGACTTCTTGTTTATAATTAACACCATAATCTCTATTTTAAATTTTATATAAAATATTGCTTAATCTTTTTATAGTTACCATAACATTTTTATGAAACTTTAAACTTATATTATCCAACCGAACCTTCCAACGAAATTTCCAACAATTTCTGGGCTTCCACCGCAAATTCCATTGGTAATTTGTTCAAAACTTCTTTGCTAAAACCGTTTACGATTAACGCAATGGCTTTTTCTGTGGGAATACCACGTTGGTTGCAATAAAACACTTGATCTTCGCCTATTTTACTAGTGGTGGCTTCGTGTTCTATAACGGCAGTTGTGTTTTTACTTTCTATATATGGAAAGGTATGTGCGCCACAATTATTTCCCATTAACAACGAATCGCATTGGGAGAAATTTCGAGCATTATCAGCATTGGCACTAATTCGAACTAAACCTCGATAACTATTTTGCGATTTTCCCGCAGAAATTCCTTTTGATATAATGGTTGATTTAGAGTTTTTACCTATGTGAACCATTTTTGTTCCAGTATCGGCTTGTTGAAAATTATTGGTTACGGCTATGGAATAAAACTCGCCAATCGAATTATCTCCTTTTAAAACTACTGATGGATATTTCCATGTAATGGCAGAACCCGTTTCTACTTGTGTCCATGAGATTTTTGCGTTTTTTTCGCAAATTCCCCTTTTGGTAACAAAATTAAATACACCACCTTTTCCTTCTTTGTTACCTGGATACCAGTTTTGAACGGTTGAATATTTTATTTCGGCATTGTCTAAGGCAATTAATTCTACACAAGCGGCATGCAACTGATTTTCGTCACGACTTGGTGCCGTGCAACCTTCAAGATAGGAAACATAACTACCTTCATCAGCAATTAATAATGTTCTTTCAAATTGTCCTGTTCCGGCTTGATTAATTCTAAAATAAGTAGATAATTCCATCGGGCAACGAACACCTTTTGGAATATAGCAGAAAGAACCATCTGAAAAAACTGCTGAGTTTAATGCAGCATAAAAATTATCTTTTTGA
Source organism: Flavobacterium sp. (assembly GCA_020048955.1). Lineage (GTDB taxonomy): Bacteria > Bacteroidota > Bacteroidia > Flavobacteriales > Flavobacteriaceae > Flavobacterium. The sequence goes on along the minus strand of JAIFLT010000145.1, from coordinate 1,250 downwards.
GGAATTACCGTTCCCAAATATTTCTGAACTAATTCGGGATATTCGCGAATGGCTTCGGAAATACTCATGAAAATGATGCCTTTTTCTGCCAATGTTTTCTTGAAAGTTGTTGCTACTGAAACCGAATCGACTACAATATCAATGGCAACATTATTCATCTTTTTTTGTTCATCAACCGAAATACCAAGCTTTTTATACATCGCCAGCAATTCTGGGTCAACATCGTCTAATGTTTTATTTGGATCGGCTTTTTTTGGAGCAGAATAATAGGATATTGCCTGAAAATCGGGTTTTTCATACTGCACATTTGCCCATTCTGGTTCAATCATTTCTTGCCAAGCCCTGAAAGCTTCAATGCGCCAGTCGGTCATCCATTGTGGTTCGTCTTTCTTTTTAGAAATAGCACGAACAATATCTTCGTTTAAACCAATAGGAAACGTCTCTGAATCTAAATCGGTGTAAAAACCATATTCGTATTCTTTATTTTCTAATTCGACTTTTAAGTCTTCTTCGGTGTATTTTGACATATTAGCCCCCTAACCCCCAAAGGGGGAATTCCTATTAGGGGTAAATAGGAATTTTATTAGTTAATTATTATCTTCATTTAAATAAATCCCCCAAACACAATTTGAAAATTCTCCTGCCGCAAATAAAACTTCAATATTTAGATTTTGAATTTTATAAACATCAAAAAGATAGGATTGTCCATATAAAGGGTCATTTATATTAATTTTTTCTTTAGTCGTTTGCCACTTAAAATCCCAGATATTTAAACCGCTAATTTCAAATTTTTCTTCTTTAGTCGTTTGCCACTTAAAATCCCAGATATTTAAACCGCTAATTTCAAATTTTTCTCCATCATAAATTGTTGTTTTATGTTTCCAGTGTGCATTCATGAATTTTTATTCTTTAAATCTTTCATTCAAGCTCCCCCTTTGGGGGTTGGGGGGCTTATAGCGAAAAACTCTCCCCACACCCACAAGTTCTACTCGCATTTGGGTTGTTAAAAACAAATCCTTTTCCGTTTAATCCGCCCGAAAATTCTAAAATAGTTCCAGCTAAATATAGAAACGATTTTTTTTCAACAGCTATTTTTACATGATTATCTTCAAAAACTTTGTCGTTTTCTCCCAGTTCTTTGTCAAATTTTAATTCATAAGACAAGCCTGAACAACCACCACTTTTTACGCCAACTCTAACGTAATCTTTGGCAGCGTCAAAACCGTCATCTTTCATCATATCGATGATTT
>JAIFLT010000052.1 GCA_020048955.1 Flavobacterium sp. | reverse complement strand
TCTTTTAATGTTTCTTTGGCTAAATCGCTTTGAGGTTTTGGTAGTGTTAGTTCAAAATTGTTTTGTGCTTTCCCCAACCTATTTATTAATCCCGAACTGATTTGAATTTCGAGTACATTTCTGCTCCAATTGTTTTGAATGGTTTGCTGAATATAGAATTGAGCTTCATTGATGGTGCTACATTTAGAGAGTATTGCAATGTGATGTTTCCAAGGAATTTTAAATAAAATAGCGTTTTGGTCTAATTGTCCACCTAGTTGGTGGACAATTAAGATTTCATTATTTTGAATTAGTCCAGCAGCTTGTTGGACTAATTCAGAATTTGCATAAAACAAATAAAATTTTCGCATTGCAAAAAGATTGGTGCGAGAAAAACCATTCGTATCTGGTAATTCTCTTTTTAAATCTATTGCCATTTGTTCTACAATCTTGCTTCCCCAATTGTGTTCTTGTTGTTTTTCAAAAATGCTTTTGCCAATATCCCAATACAAAATAATCATTTGTTCGTTAACAGAAAGAGCTGCTTTGATTTGAGCCGAACGAATTTTATCTTTTAAAGAAGCAATCCAGTTTTTATAATTTATGTCTAAATTCATTTTTTATATCATCTATTTTTTAATTCGTTTTCAATAAATTCTATAAGTTGTTCTTTTTGTGGCAATTGCACTAAATATTTGCTTACAAATAATTTTTCTTCCATTCCTGCCAGGGCATATTCTATCATTTTTTCGCCTTTTTCGGTGCAAAGCAAAATACCTATTGTAGGATTGTCATCTGTTTGTTTTATAGTATCATTGTAACAGGCCACATAACTATTGAGTTGCGAAAGATGTTCGTGTTTAAATTTATCTACTTTTAATTCAATGAGTATATGGCATTTTAGCAATCTGTGATAGAAAACCAAATCTACAAAATAGTATTCATCATCAATTAAAATTCGTTTTTGTCTGGCTTCAAAGCAAAAGCCATTGCCAAGTTCAATAATAAATGTTTCGAGATGGTTTATTAATGCTTCTTCCAACTGGTTTTCTTGAATGAGATGTGCATTGGGCAGATTTAGAAAATCAAAAAAATAAATGGACTTTATGGCATCGCTTGTGGTTTCTGGAATTACTTTGTTTTGCAATTCGCTGAAAGCCAATTCAGAATTTTCGGAAAGCCCCACTCTTTCATAAGTTAATGTGGCTATTTGTCGTTCTAGTTCACGTACAGAAAGTGTATTTTTTATAATCAATAATTCGTAGAATTTTCTTTTGGTTGGTTCTTTAATTTTGATTAGTTCTACAAAATGAGTATAGGATATTTGAGTAAAAATTTGTTTATAATAATCCTCATCTTCTTGTATTTCAGTATTTTGTAATTGATATGTCAGTGACCCAAGAATTTTATTTTGAGAATTTTGGGTCAGTGACCCAAGAATTTGTTTTGGAATTTGATTGTAGATGGGCAACACATTCAAATAATCAATAAATGGCAGATAAGTATTGAAAAATTGTCTGCATCGAGAGAGTTCGGGTGCAGTAAGTCCTTTTATTTTTATTTTATTTGCTAATTCTTTCAATAATTGTGTGCCATATTTTGCTCTATCTTCTCCATTTTGTTCAAACTCTACAATGTAGTAGCCTATTAACCAGTTTCTTAAAGTGATATGGCTATTGACCGCCTTAACAGCATTTTGCTGTAATGTTTGGTGTGTTTGATCTATTTGATATATGAGGGATGTGAAATTCATATTAGCTAATGATTAACCAAGTAATTAAATCAAAATTATCAAAATTAAATTTCTTTGAAACGTTTCCTTCCATTTTGAGTTTTTCGAGTGTTTGTTTCGGATTAGTTTTCAATTTATTGATTAAATCTATACCTGCATTGGAAATTATTTCTTTTTTAGTTCCGTCTTCCATTTCAATTTCCGTCTTTGCTTGATTGTTTATCCATATTTTCAAAGCATTACTTAATTGCTCGATAGCTTCGGTATCACCGCTTTCTATTTTTGGGTCGATTACTCTTGGTAATGTGTAATTTTTATTGAGCTGTTCTAGAATTACTTTTTGATTGTTTGAAATTTGATTGCCTTGTAAATCAATATAAATTAACTCATAAGAGAGATAACTGGCTTCAGGATTGTATTTTTTTTGTGCAGGATAACCCAATAGCGATATAATACCCGGTTGCATCTCTTTATTATTTTCGATTTTAATTCCAGAGAAAACACCATTAGGCATAGTTGAAAATTCCTTTTTCTTTTGGTTTAGCATATTTTGTAATAGCTGACGGTAATTGTCAAAAGAAAAATCATCAAAACCCAGTGTTTGTTCGCCATCAATATCTTGCATTGTGGTTTCCATTTGGCGTAACATATTGGCATTTTGTTGGTCTTCAAGTTTGTCAGCTTCTGCTAATTCGTTGAAATCATCAGTAAATTCATCAATAACTTCTGAACCAGATATTTTCATTATAGCCATTCTTTTTTCTACTCTAGCTTTTAGATTAATGTAGTCATCAATATCTTTAGCTGGCCAAAAATTTATGGTTTGTATTTCGCTATTTGGGGAACCAATACGATCAATACGTCCCACACGTTGTATCACACGAACTGGGTTCCAATGTATATCATAATTAATAACCATATCTGCATCTTGCAAGTTTTGTCCTTCGCTTAAAACATCTGTTGCAATCAATATATCTATTTGATTTTCTAATTTATCAAATGTTTTTGGTTCGTTGTCTTTAATGTATTTTTGCCATTCTCTGTAACATTCGTCATCTGATAAATGATGGCTTGATATTTCAAAATTAGTCCAGTTTTTTTCTTTGAATAATTTAGTATAAGGTGCAAAACGTTCTAAAACATTTTCGTGTTTTTTGCTCGATTTTGTTTCATTCCAAACTTTGTTTTCATCACCAGAAACCATTGCAAAATTTGTAAATCCTCTTATAGTTAATTGGTCAAATAGATACTCAACAGTGTCCTTGTAAGCAGAGAAAATGACAATTTTCTTATTATTTGTTTTTTGTTTTTCAATAATAATGCTCAATAATTCTTGTAATTTAGTATCATTTGAAACTAATTCTTTTTCGGGTTTTATTTTCTTTTTGAACTCTAAAACATTATCTAAAATGTATTTCAAATTCTTTTTGTCTTTTTTAATAGCGTTCTTAAATTCATCAAGACTTCCTGCGGCATCAATTGCCGAAAGACTAATTGGATTTTTCTTACCGAAAAGGAAACCATCTAAAACACCCGTTTCATCTTCATCAATAACGTCTTGATAAATATCTTCATTACGATTGATTGTACTATCTTTTTTAAGTTCTTGATATTTATTTATTAAATCTAAAGCATTTTCGTGATGATTGTAAATTCTTTCTACAGTAATCATAAATGAATGCCAAGAACTCTCTAGTCTTTTTAACATTAAAATCATCATCATTTTTACAAGAAAATGTTCACGTTGTAAATCATCTTTCAAAACATCGTCTTTTTTACCTTTTACTTTTTTAGCTTTTCTCTCTGCCTTTTCTTTTGCAATTTTTTCTCTTTCTGATTTTGAAAAAGTGTAAGTTACTGGCAAATAAGCGGATAAATTCAAATCCATATTATCCATTAATTCGGCAAAGTTTTCTACATCGCCAAATTTTAAAGGTGTTTTGAATATGTTTATCGGTTTTTTATGAACAGGAAATGAAAGTGTATTATCGAAATTCGCTTTTATATTTTTACGTGTTCTTGCAACTAACAAATGGTCGGTCAATCTAAAAAAAGCACTGTCTTTAATTTTACTATGAAACTCTGATAATTTAGCACCAGGTTCTGCACTCCACTTATTAAATACGGTTTGAATTTCTCTAAAGGTACTTTCGATATTGTTTACATCTAAACTTTCTTTAAATCCAGTATTCTCTCCTTTAGTCATCAATTTGAATTGATTTCTAATGTCTTTAAATGAATTGTTTATTGGTGTTGCCGATAGTAAAAGTATCTTTATATTGCCATTAGATTTCTGTAAAATTTCTTCCACTAAATATTTATAACGACTTGATTTATCGTTTCTTAAATTATGGCTTTCATCTATTACAAGTAATTTAGATTTATCATTTAATAAGTATTGCAAGAAGTTGTCATTAAAACCGCCTTCTCTCAAATCGGTATGGAATTTTACATCAAAATCTAATTTGTCCTCTTCGAAAATAGAATTGTTTTTTTTGATGTATTGCTTCCAGTTTTGTTCTAATTTTTTAGGACAAAGTAATAATACATCTGCTTTGTGTTGAAACGATTTCATCACCGCCAAAGCACTCCACGTTTTACCCAAACCAACTGCGTCTGCAAGAATAGCACCGTTGTATTTGTTCAACATTCTGATAAGACTATTTACACCACCTTTTTGAAAATCATACAGTTTATTATATACAACTGTATCTTCTAACTTTATTAATTGTTTTTCAACTTCGGGATTGTCTTGTTCTTTGTGAAATAATTCAAATAAGATTTTATAATAAATTTGCTCTGGAGTATAAACTTCAAAAAGCTTTGATATTTCATCTATTAAATATTGCTTAAAATCTTTTTGAGAAAGTTTACCATTCTCATCAATTAATGTTTTTTTAGAATGTGCTTGTGGTCTATTCCATAAATCATTGAACCAGTCTAACAACTCTTTGTATTGATTGTTATTACCTGTTTCGGCAATGTTTAATTCGACATTACTTGTGATTTTTTGACCAATTCCTGCTTCAGTTAAATTAGAACTTCCAGAGATAAAATAATGGTTTCTATCGTCGTTTTTAGCTGTTTTTAAATATAATTTTGCGTGACAAAAATTAGGTTCAAGAGTTTTAGCTACAACTTTATTTAATTTAAGAAAACTAACTGCTTCTTTAGCTAATCTGTTTAACTGAAAAGAAGTATCAATATCGATGCTCTCATTTAATAAATCTAGTGCTTTTACCTTTTTATCAAAGTTTACAATATCTCCCAAAACAAAACGATAATTTTCAATTTTATCATTAGTGCTTTTAGACAAATAGGCTAATGCTCCAATAGTAAAATAACCAGTAACTACATCTAGTGTTCCCTCTTCATTATATTTTGTAATCCATTCGTGGACTTTAAGCTTTTGGTTTTCGTTGTCTATAATCATAATATATTTTTGGCATTTTGACTAATCTCCAAAAATAGTAAATTATAACTTGTTTTTGGTGCTGCTTTTAAAGTAAATTAATTGAAAATGGGGGAGAAAACTACTTCCCAATACAAAATGTAATGCAACCTTTGTTTATGTGGGTTTTTGAGAGTGGCTCAATGAATACTCAATAAATACATTTAAAAAACTAATTTTTAAATTTTTTTTTGAATTGAAGTGGTTAAACTATCTGAAACTAAATATCATTATATAATCTCACATCTTTCAGCTAAAATATCAGCTTCAACTAGTTTATATTTTTTTTCAATTACATTTCCATTTTTGTATTTTACTTTTACTTTGTCATTTCTAGAATATTTTTTTGAAGTAACAATTGGATTAGTAATTGTTGAAGAATATTTTATTTGATATAATTGTTCTGAAATAGATTTTAGCCCTTTTTCATCTATCATTGACATTTTTCTTCCGTTTGAATTTTTGATGATTTCTAAAGTTATATCTGCATATTTTATGGCGTTGAATTTATCTTTTAAACTAAAATATAAATTTGAATACCAGTAATAAATAATTACGGATTCAAGCTTTAAATTTTCATCATCAATTTTTTCAATTTTAGAATTAATTACATCACATAATTCTATAGCTTTTAAAATGTTATTTTTATCAGAGTTGTATTTTATACATAATCCAAAAATGTAAATATCATTACTAATTATGTTATTATACTTTTTAAACAATACTAGATAATTATTGAATGTTTCAAAAAATAAATTTTGATTTTCTATATGTAAAAATGCCAAATCTCTGTAAATCATTAAAAGAAGCTCTTCTTCAATATCAAGAGAGAATTGAAGTAAATAATTTAGAATTTCTTGTTTGTTTTCTCTTGAAATTAAACTTGCTCTAAATATTAATTCGTATTTGCTTTTACTTGATAATAAATTGGTATTTATATAATCAAGTAAATTCTCAAAAACATATATATTGTTATTATCAAAAGCTAAATCTAAATAATAATAAATATGTTGCTCTTTAAAACTTATCGGATAAGAATCATTTTTTTCAAAGGTTAGATTATTATCGATAATTCTATTTACTAATTCTACTTTTATTTCATTATCATTGTAATCAAGTAAATGATTAAGATTATAAAGTAAAAAAAGTGAATCAGATAAATTACTATTTTCTAAAGCTAGTTTTATTTTTGAAATTGCAATTTCTTTTTTGTTTTGCTTTTCTAATATTTCTGCTTGATAGTATAAAGACAGTGCCCTTAATTGTTTTAATTCATTTTCATCTAGGTTTTCCGACTTAAATGTAGATTCATAAAGTTTTTCAAATAAAATTAATGACTTATCTTCATCATTGATATTTACTGCTAAATTAAGTAATGCATTATGATACGCATGAGTATTACTTTCACTTTGTATTGCTTGCTCTAATGTAGCAATACTATTTTTATCTCCAATAGCCATTTGAGATACACCTAAAAAAGCTAATGAATCATTTCTAAAACTAACATCTTTATATTCAGATGAGAAATATTTTATTGAATTTTCGTAATCTCCTAGTTTTAAATAAGACAAACCTATAAAATAATTACAACCATCAATTTCATTAGAACTTTTAGTATTTTCTAATACAGATGTTAAAATATCTATTGTTTCTTGATAATCTTTCTCATAAAACTTAGCTAGACCACTAACATAACTATTTTCTTTTTCAATTGATTTTATCCATTCTTCCGAAAGACTTAATTCAATTATTCTGTTTTTTATTCTAGTTTCTTCATTAAATTTTGAGTTAATAATTCCATACAGGTATAATTTTTTTTTGATGTCATCATTAATTTCAGATGAATTTTTTTTATGAATATTTATTATTGCTTTTCTAATATCTTTATTTGATTTTGTCAACTCTCTAATATGGTCGATTGGAGCTATATCGAAACTAGTAAGGTATTTTCTCGTAATAATTTTTTTTAAAATATCAACATTAATTTCGGCATTTTGGATTAAATAGCTTTCTACTTCTGAACAAATATCAAAAGTTAATCTAGGATTTCCATTTGTCCAATTATAAATCTCATCTGACAATTCTGTTTTTAAATTTAATTTACTTTTAATGATAAAAAAATCGTGCTCTTCTCTTGTAAAATCATCTAAATATATTTTATCTCCAATATTAAAAGGAGATTTATTTCTATCTTTTATTAATTCAGTTGGTTCTATAACTCCTGATAATACATAAGTTAATCTTTCAAATACTGGAAAATTAGTTCTTGAAAAATAATTACTTCTAATTTGAGCAAATATATTATCTGAATAATCTACACTTTTTAAAGCATCAATCTCATCTAAAACAATAACCAAATCGCCTTTGAAAAAATTTAAAACAGTTCTTAAACATCTAGAATATTCATTATGTGCAGGTAGATTTTTTTCTCTAATTTTTTCTATTTCATTTTCAATTGATTCTAATAATTTTATATTGGGCTCAATAATATTGTTTATTATGTTTCTGTAACAATCTCTATCATTGTCATATAAATTTGATAAGTCAACATAAACAAATAACCTGCTTTCATTTTCTAAAGTTCTTTTAGCATTGAATAATAGATTTGTTTTCCCCATTTGTCTTGCTACAAGGACATAACCAGGTCTTTGCATTTCTGTAATAATACTTCTTAACTGTATATCTGCATTTCTTTCAACATACAAATGTTCGGGTATAGTAGTGTATTTTTTTAAGACCTTTTCCATTAACATACTAATTCAGAGATTGTTGACTTTATTGCTATTTCGATTGAAGCATTACTTAAAATATTTAAAGAAAGAATTTTTCTAAAAATAGATTTTAAAATTCGAGGAGAATTTTGAGAAGAATCTAAAATTTTAGTTTTAATTTCTTCTGATAGATTTAAACCTAAAGAACTATTTAGTACATCAAATAAACCATCTATATGATTATTCCAATCATTACAATTTAAGTATTGAAAATGTTCTAATGCTTTTAATTTATTTTCGACGATATCTTTAGGATTTGAAATAGTAGAAACAACAAATTTCATATCTTCATTTTCAGAGATATTACAAAAATGAGTCACAAGATGTAATAAATCATTTGCTATATTTTTTAATATTGAATTTTCATTTACGGATAATTCGTCAATAACTATTGTTATTTTCTTTGTACCAGCATTACATAAAATTTGACAAATTTGCTTAATTTTGTTTTGCTCATCTGCATTTCGTTCTTTCACAAATTTATCTTCAATTTTACACAAGATTTCTTCTAAAACATCTTCTGACGAAGTTATATTGATAGGACTTAAATCACAATAGCAATAATCAATTTCGTTATTGGTTAAGTTTCTATTTACTAAAGCAGTTTTTCCGAAACCAGAACCACCAAAAACCCATAAATTATTCAATTTTAGGGAGTTTATAAATTCAGAATCTATATTTCTTTCAAAATAATATGCTTCATTTTTTTTAGAATAATTATTAAATAAAATAATTTGGGGGTTTATTTCCTTTGAAAATTCAATTTTTTTAGGAATCAATGCTTTGTGAATTTCATCTATTTTAATTGAGTCTTCAATCTTAAATATTTGATTATATAAATCATTTTCTTTAAATAAATCAATTAATTCATTACCATTTGTAATTTTAATAAAATCTACTTGTTTTGAATGCTCTTCTATCTTTTTATGTTTCCATTTGAACCACCAAGAATTTTCATTTATATCTATAACTCTAGGAATACATAAAATCCATTCTTTTAATTCATATTTATCTGATTTAATTGCGGTATCAAATGATTCTCTTATTTGAGACTTTTGACTATCATCAAAGGATTCAAGGAAAAATTTACATTGTATTACAGTTATTGGCTCTTTTCCAAATTCTCCTATGAATATGTCAATACCACCATCTCCAACACTAACTTTCATCTGACTTACGTGCTTGTTGGGATACATTTTTCTAAACAAGGTTTCACAAGCATCTTCAAATGCTTCTCTCGCTCCTGCAATATTTCCATTTAATGCCTTAAAATCAGACCAATTCCTATTCATCAAAAATTATAATTTTAACTATCAAAAATACAGCTTAAAAGTATTAATATTTGTAAATCAAATTAACTTTATTAACAGACTTATTTACAAAAGAATAATTTATATTTTTTGGTTACTAAATTTAAAAGTTAGGCAGAGTTAATTTAGAACTATTGATTTATTAGAATATCACTTTTTAAAATAAAACCAATATGTTTTTTTTCCAAAGTATCAAAATATATGCATTTTATAAAATCACTTTGTCCTAGATATTTTCCACCAATTACATTATTAAGGGATGTTTTTTTCTTCTCTTTGGTTAAAGCCATTTTTTCTTCTGAAAATATTTCTCCACCTTTTTCAATTATCAATATTTTTTGACCATTAACACTGGTTGAACTATAAAGGTAAGATGAGTTTTTTAAAGTGTATTTATTTAAGTTTGCTGTAAGTTCTTCCTTTTTTAAAATAGTTGTATCATTTTCTATTTTTTCTTTCTCAACTATTGAACTATCAATGTCATTGTTTATAGTATCTTTTTTAACATCTTCAATATTTTCAATCTCTTTTAGTTCTTGTTTAACTATTTTAGACTCTTTTTCATAATCTTTACCTGTTAATCTGCTATAATTCAATGAAATTACATTTGGGTTATAAGGGGAAATAATAAAAGATGCTGTAATTTTTTTATCTAAATTATTGAGTAAATAAAAACAACCTGAAAACGGAATTATACGGTCTTCAAATTCTATCTTTTTTGCATTATTTATATCTCTTAATTCTCTAATTTTAAAATTGCTTTTATAGAAATCTATAGAAATTTGATTAGCTATTGAATTATGTTCTTGTGTAGAAATACCTTTAATTTTACCATCTTTGAATACAATATTTACAATAAAATCTCCAAAATTTGTTTGTTTAATAAATTTGTCAAAAACATCGTCTTTACCTTTATATGAGTAGGATTTTGAAGCTAATATTTTATAAACATCAGATTGTTTTTTTTCAAAAAGAGATATTATTTCATCAGTTCTAAATTGTCTCAATTCTTGAGAATATATATTTGAAGAAATTAAAAAAATACTTGTAAATAATAGGGTTTTTAATGTTTTCATACTTAATTAAGATTAAGCACTTCTATGAAAACTATCCAAAAAATAGCTTGGGTTAGTTATCCTTACTCGTCCTTGAGGGAGTCGAAGCCCTGTACAACAAAGTAAAGCAACGCCCAAGCCGTAACTTGAGCATTTTGCTAAACCTTTCTGTTGTACTTAGAATTTTCGACTTTTCAAGGACAGAAATCAGTTTGCGAAATGCAATTATTATATTTTGTTAATTATTTGTTCTTTATATATCTATGTTTTAAATTTTTGGTAAAATTAATTGTTTTATTTCAAATTTCATCAACCTTTATGCCAAAGACTTTGATTTTTTAATATTTAGCTTTAATCTCCGCAATGCTTTTTATTTTTTAATATCAATTATTAGATATGCTCTTTAAAATAGGAAAGGCGAGGGGATTAAACCTCGCCTTTATTATTAATATATACTTTTGTAAAAGTTTAGTAATCTTGGGTCAACGAACACATCTTTTTTTAGAATAGGAGTTGAAGTAGTGATTTTTTCCATAGATTTACACCTACTAAATGCGACATATGTTTGTCCTGTTGAAAAAGCACCCCATCTAAAATCCAAATGAATACTATCAAAAGTTAAGCCTTGACTTTTATTGACAGTAATTGCCCATCCTAATTTTAAAGGAAATTGACTAAAAATTCCAATCTCTTTTTTTTCAAACTCTCCTGTCATTGGATTGATTCCATACTTGTATTCAATCCATTCTTCTCTGTAAACATTGATAATTGCATTGTCTTCGGTTCTTACAACAATAACATCTTCATATAATTCCTCTACTATTCCTAAAGTACCATTTGTATAACCTCTAAATTTATTGTTTTTTATAAACATTACTTTAGAACCAGTTTTAAGTCTTAATAATACATCAGCATTACAATCATTTTTATTAAATATACCTGCTTCTAAAGAGATGTATTCAAATGTTTTGCCTTTTATCTTATTTAATTTATTTTGATTCTCAAACCGTGCTATTTTATTATGTGGAGTTATAAGAATACTTTTAATAGGATTCATAGTTTCATTATTTTCTTTACATATTCTGTTTAAAATTTCAAATTCTCTTTCTTCTAGTGAGTTAGTTCTCATTCCATCTAAAATATTTATGAAAAAAGAATCATTTTGACGATAACAAATTGTTAATTCAAAAGTGTTTTTTATTGAGTTTTTAAAACATTTAGAATCGAAAAAATAAACACTATCCCAATGATTTCTAATTATTTTTAACTCTTCATCTTTTACAATTGGAGGTAATTGAAGAGGGTCGCCAATTAATAATATTTGTACTCCACCAAATGGCTTTAAACTATTTCTATGTTTTCGTAACAATCTATCTATAACGTCAAGCATTACAGAATTCATCATTGAAACCTCATCAATTACAATTAATTCAAGTTCACGAATTAGTAAAAGTTCTTCTGTTTTGTAAACAATCTCATTTACTAATTTGAAATTTGAAGTTATTAAATGATAAGGTATTTTAAAAAACGAATGAATAGTCAATCCTTCAACGTTTTTAGCTGCAACTCCTGTAGGTGCTAATACAATAAATTTCTTTTTAATATCTTTTAAAATACACTTTAGTAAAGTTGATTTTCCTGTTCCTGCTTTACCTGTTAAAAATAGTGATTCATTTGTGTTTAATATTATATCATATACTTTGTTTGCTATGATATTGTCTTTAAAAATTTTAATATTTATTTTTTTCATAATAATAAGATTTAATATTAAGTTTTACCTTATATAATACAAGAGGTAAAGCTTGATTGTTTTTGTTTCAATTTAATATCAACTTTTGATAGTTATTAATTAAACCCTCTCTAACCATACTATGAGGGTTACTAGAAGAATTTTTAATAGTATCGTGAGCGATTTTTAACTCGCCGATTATTTTATTCAAATGACGTTTGTAGTCTTTATTTAAGGTTGCAAAACTGTAACAAAGCGACTTTGTATAATTACTTACGCCATCGCATGGGAAACCGAGCATTCTAATTGAATCATACGAATTTATCATTGTATTATGGCAATTATTCCAAATAGATTTATCTAATAAATCTTCAAGTGATACATCTTTTTTACCAAAAACTTGCTTCGTTTTGATAGATGAGTGATTCGTAATTTCAAACCGTAGAATATTATCACCTGTAACTCCCATTTCTTTCATTTTATCATAACATTTTACTGTGTAATGAGTGAACGAACAAAATTTACACGTTGATTTACCATACTTATTGTACATTAAATTAAAACTATTAGTAGCAGTTGTAACAATACTCTGATACCTGTCAATTATATCGAAAGGCTTTACAGATTGAGTATTTACGTTAATTCCGAATTCAAAACGACCCAAAATTTTCATATCTCTTGAACTTCTATTAAAGGCATCTTCAAAGAGATTAATAGTTTCGTTAACTTGTTCAAAACTAAAATCATTATGATTGAATGTCCCCAATCCGACAATTTCAGAATTAAAGAATTTATGAAGGCTGTTGCTAATTTTTATTTTTCTTTGATTTGGATAATAGTTAATTCTCAAATTTTGCCAATCTGTTTGATACCAACCTTCTCCTTTATTTAAAGGAGATTTTTGGATGTAATTTTCTATAAGTCTATTGAAATCTTGATTTTTAAAATTATCAATAGTGAAGCTGATATTATCAAACAAAACCGCCTCCTCTCTTATTTTGAAAGAAACTTTGTGTTTTAGTTTCAATTTCCGTATTACTCATAAAACGGTTTTCAGTCATATAGGCAATTAAGTCAGTCCTTTTAAAATATACCTTGGTACTTCCTTTAGGTTTAAAATATGAAATGGTCTTTCGGGAACACATTTTATTAATTGTTCCTTTCGATACGCCTAATATGAAAGATGCGTCGGAAACATCAACGATGTCTTTTTGTAAGCTTAATAAGTTTTTGAATTTCTTATCGATTAATTTTTCGATAGCTGTCAATAATTCGTCATTTATTAACGGTGAATTGTCTTTCATTTCTGATTCTTTTTTAATTATAAACATGCATCACATAGAAAAATTCTACATTTTGCTTATTTGCATTGGTTCAACTATCGTATCTACAGGCGATAATCGTAACACAAGCATTCTGTTTATACTCATTAGAGTTCAGATTTTCAGGACAAGACCTTGGCAATTTGGTAAGCCATTTTTTTGTTATTAACGATGCCTCAATGTCTGGGTTGATGTCTTTTCGACTATATGTAATGACGGGCTGTTAATGACTATATAAGTGATTATATTTAATCACTACAAACTTAAAGATTTAATTTTACTTGAAGAAATTTTTTGATGAGAAATTAGTGATTGTCCTAAACTATAATCTAAAAGAAGCAAAAAGAATAGTTACCTTTTATAATTATTTAATTATAAATAAAAAAGACAAACTTTTTGAGTTTGCCTTAATTATTTATTATTTCAAAAGATTTTCTAAAAAGAGAAAGTTGGTAATTTATTTACTGCGTCAACTTTAGTTTGATTTAATACTTTTGCATATATAGCTGTCGTCCGGACTTCTTTATGCCCCAATAGCTTAGATACGGTAAAAAAGTCAACATTATTATTTAATAGCATAATTGCTGCTGAATGACGACCACAATGAAATGTAATGTGTTTTGTAATACCTGCTTTTAAACACCATCTTAAAAGTTCTGTGTTGTGATAAGCAGAGTATTTTAATCCTACAAATACTCTTTCTTTGTTTTCATTTCTTTCCCCTAGCAATTTAACTGCATTGTCTGATATAGGTAGTGATTCTGCGTGTTTTGTTTTCTTTTGTGTATATACAATTGAATATGATCCATTTTCAAATCTAATTTCGTCCCAAGTTAATTTATTAATATCTGACCAGCGTAAACCAGTAAAACAAGAAAATAAAAATGCTCTCTTTAATACATTATATCTACATTCTGTATAAATTAATTTCTGGATTTCATCTACTGTTAAAAATTCTCTATGCGTTTCAACTTCTTTAATGAATTTAACATTATCAGCTGGATTATCTTTTAATAATTTTCTTCTATATGCTTCATGAATTGAATGTTTAAAAATGTTAAAGTATTGTGAAGCGGAATTTTGCTTAACTCTTGCTAAAAGGAAAGCTTTAAATTCTTCCATTAATCTTTCATTTAATTCTGTAAATAAAATATTTTTATTAAAGTTGTTTATGTGTTTATACACACTATCCCAACTACCAAAATTCACTCCTGTTTTCTCTCTTTCTTTCCACAATTCACAGAAAAATTTATTAAAATTGATGTAGCCTATAGTTGGTTTTTTAAATCCATAAGATTCATTTTGGATTTGATGTAATCTTTCAACTCTAATTCTTTCTGCAATTGCTAGAGTTTGTTTATTCATCTGTTTAGTGGTTGGATTACTTTTTTCATTTTCCAAATACAATTTCAAGTTTTCTTGATATTGTTTTTTGTCGATGTAAATATCTAAATAAAGTGCAAATCTCCCTTTATCTTTCAATTCTCTTTTGCGAAGTGTTACAGTCATTTTGTATTGAGTTTTATTGATTTTCTGAGCATAAAATTAAAATCAATAAATAATCAATACAACTTTTGGATTATTTTCAATCCTAAAGAATCAAAAAGAAATTTTAATCACACGGAATCCGTTGTACTTTAAGGGGTAAATTTTCTATTTTAATCTTTTGGATTCCTTTTGTGGACGTACTTTACTTTCCAATACAAAAATTAGCAAAAATATTTCCTAGCAATTCATCATTGGTCACTTCGCCAGTAATTTCGCCAAAGTAGTAAAGTGCTTGTTTGATGTCAATAGCCAAGAGGTCTGAAGGTAAGCCGCTGTTCAATCCGAGTGCTTGTTTGATGTCAATAGCCAAGAGGTCTGAAGGTAAGCCGCTGTTCAATCCGAATTTCACTTTCTGAATTTCTTCCAAAGCTTTCAACAACGAATCGTAGTGACGCGTGTTCGTTACAATGGTTTCGTTATTGCGCAATGCACCCGTGTTGACAAAGGATAATAGTTGGTTTTTTAATTCGTCGATTCCGGTTTTTTGTTTTGCAGAAATAGTTTCAGGTTTCAGGTTTAAAGTTTCAAGTTGTTGTTGAATGTTTAAAATTTCTTCCTCTGATAACAAATCTATTTTGTTGATAACCACAATAAGTGGCTTTAAAGGATATTTGTTTTTTACTTTTTCTATTTCTGTAATGTATTCCGAACTTGAAACTTGAAACTTTAAACTTTCAAACAAATATAAGACGACCTGCGCTTGTTCTATTTTTTCAAAAGTTTTGCGAATGCCAATGCTTTCTACATGGTCTTTGGTTTCTCTAATTCCTGCTGTATCAATAAATCTAAAGCCAATGCCACCAATAACCAATTCGTCTTCAATCGTGTCGCGAGTGGTGCCTGCAATGTGCGAAACTATGGCACGTTCTTCGTTTAATAAAGCATTCAAAAGCGTTGATTTTCCAACATTAGGCTCGCCTACAATGGCTACTGGTATTCCGTTTTTTATTACATTGCCCACAGCAAACGAATCAATCAATCGTTTTAAAACAAACTCAATACGTGTCAATAAATCATGAAATTGCGTACGGTCGGCAAATTCAACATCTTCTTCGGCAAAGTCTAGTTCGAGTTCTATAAGTGAGGCAAAATTCAAAAGTTCTTCTCTCAATTTGGCAATTTCATTGCTAAAGCCACCGCGCATTTGTTGCATTGCTATTTGATGACTGGCTTCATTGTCTGACGAAATTAAATCGGCAACGGCTTCGGCTTGCGATAAATCGAGTTTGCCGTTTAAAAATGCACGAAGTGTAAACTCGCCTGCTTGTGCCATGCGACAACCTTTTCTGAGTAATAGTTGAATAATTTGTTGTTGGATAAAAGTAGAACCATGACACGAAATTTCAATCACATCTTCACCAGTGTAGGAATGTGGATTTTTGAAAATAGAAACTAAAACCTGATCATAAATTTTTGTTCCATCTACAATAGTTCCAAGATGAATAGTATGCGTTTTTTGTTTGGTTAAATCTTTCCCAGAAACTGATTGAAATACTTCCGATGCAATTGTAATAGCATTTTTTCCAGACATTCTAATAATGGCTACAGCACCAGAGCCCGAAGGTGTAGCTAATGCAACAATTGTATCATTATAAATCATAATAGTTTTTTATTTTAAGATTGCAAAGATACCAATTTAAAAATTTTATAACTAGTTGTATTTTAATTGATTTTTTAAAAATATTTTTTTGTTAAATAATTGTAAATAGGATAGTTATCATGCTTTTTTGAATTTATTTTTTGTAACTTTATAGAAGTTAACTAATACATTTAAAACAATGAAAAAGATTTTATTTCCTACTGATTTTTCTGAAGTAGCAACTAATGCTTTTGTACACGCTTTAGGTTTAGCAAAATTACTTCATGGTGAACTGATTTTATTGCATACTTACGAACTTCCTATAGTTGATAATCAATTTGCACCTCAAAACTATCAAGTGCTTTTTGATTCATTGGAGTTATCAAATTTTGAAAGATTTAAAGATGAAGTTCCAAAACTAAAAGCTATTGCTAAGGAAAATCATTTTGAAGATATAAATATGTCTCACATGATTTTAGATGGTGATTTAATGTTTAATATCAAAGAAATTATTAAAAAAGATAAGATAGATTATGTAGTTATGGGAACTTCAGGTGCATCTGGATGGAAAGAAGTCTTTTTAGGAACTAACACAGGCGAAGCGATTGTGAATTTAAGTGTTCCCGTTCTTTGTGTTCCAAAAGATTGTGAATTCACTAAAATTGAGACCATTGGTTTTACAACTCGTTTTAGAGATAAAGATAGAGAAGCTTTGAAACAAGTAATTAAAATTGCAAAAGCAGCTAATGCAAAAGTAAAATGTCTATATGTAAAAACAAAAGCAACTGATAATACTGAAGCCACATTTGATGATTGGAAAGAGCAATTTAAAAATGATCCAGTAACTTTTTTTATTTTACCCAATGAAGAAGTTAAAGAATCAATATCAGATTTTATAGCTCATCAAGAAATAGATGTTTTAACAATGTTAACCTATAAACGAAGTTTTTTTGAATCTTTATTCACTTCAAGTTTTACTGAGAAAATGTCTTACAATTGTGAAGTACCAATATTAGCTTTGCACTAAAAATTAAAAAACCGTCAAGAAATTAATCGAGACGGTTTTTTTAGGTTGGGTTAGTTAATTGTATTTTTAGTTGTTAAGCATCACGGGCATCACAAGCATTGTAACGGTTTCGCCTTCATCTAATCCATCAACTGGAGTTAGAATTCCTGCGCGGTTGGGCATAGACATTTCTAATTGAATTTCATCCGATTGCAAATTGCTCAACATTTCTAATAGGAAACGCGAGTTAAACCCAATTTGCATATCATCACCTTGATAATCGCAAGTCAATCGTTCTTCCGCTTTATTAGAGTAATCTATATCTTCTGCAGAAATATTTAATTCTGCACCTGCAATTTTCAATCGAATTTGGTGAGTAGTTTTATTTGAGAAAATTGCCACACGACGAACCGAGTTAAAAAATTGCGTTCTATCAATCAATAGTTTATTTGGGTTTTCTTTTGGAATAACAGCTTCATAATTGGGATATTTTCCATCAATTAATCTACAAGTTAATACATAGTTTTCAAAAGAGAATGTAGCATTAGAATCATTATAATCAATTTTAACTTCTGCATCGGATGCGCCCAAAATACTTTTCAAAATATTTAAGGGTTTTTTTGGCATAATAAAATCAGCCACCTGCGATGCTTTTACATCAGTACGAGCATATTTTACTAATTTGTGAGCATCAGTGGCAACAAAAATCAATCCTTCTGGAGAAAACTGAAAGAAAACACCGCTCATTACAGGACGTAAATCATCGTTTCCGGCGGCAAAAATTGTTTTACTAATAGCTGTAGCTAATACTTCGGCTGGAACTAATGTTGATGATGGGTCTTCTAATGAAACTGATTTTGGAAATTCTTCTCCTGGAGCATAAGCAATGGCATATTTACCAGAATTAGAACTAATTTCGATGGTACTATTTTCTTCAACTGTGAATGTAAGCGGTTGCTCAGGAAACGTTTTTAGAATATCTAATAATAATTTTGCAGGAACAGCAACACTTCCTTTATCAGTTGACTCAATTTCTAAAGTTGCAGACATCGTTGTCTCTAAATCTGAAGAAGAAACCGTTAACGCCTTTTTATTTAATTCAAATAAAAAGTTATCTAAAATTGGTAAGGTATTGCTGCTATTGATAACGCTACCTAAAACTTGTAGTTGTTTTAATAAATACGAGCTTGATACAATAAACTTCATCTTATATTATTTTTTACAAATATATCTTAAACAAATAGAATTTAAAAAGATTTTTATTAACATTACTTACTATATTTTCTTTTTCTTAGAAAAGTGAACGCTATTCCAAAAAATACTAAAATTATAATTGGAACTCCGACAGTTATGATTTGTGAAAATGTGTATTGGTCTATTACTTTTTCTTTGTCAAGAATGGGTAGGTCAACTTCTTTACTTCTAATGTTAATAAGTCCGTTATCGTCCAATAAATAATTCACGCAATTCATCATGAATTCCTTGTTTGCATATAGATTGTTGGTCCATTTATCATAACCTAATTCTAATGGTTGGTAGTTTTTATCCAATTGATTTTTTACAACATCTCCATCAGAAACAATAATCATTTTGTTTTCTTTTCCGATAGGAGTGAAGCTACTTTCTTTAAATGGCAACACCCGATTTTCATAAACCGAATGAAATTTTCCTTCCATAAGAACAGCTACGGGTAGATTTCCTTTTCCTGTAAATTCCTTGAAATCAGGTTTTTCTGAAACTATATTCAAATTAATTTCTACTGGAGTTCCTACAGCTTTTGATAATTTGGTTGATGATAATAAAATTGTTTTTTTAATATCATTTTTAAGAACTTCAATTGGATTTGTAAATTCAAATTTTAAAGCATCTAAATTGCTTACAATAGGATGTTTTGAATCAGAATATATAGCTGGAGAATATAACCAAGGAAACTGACTATACTGTGTTGCACTGCCTTGTTGACCAGTTGCTAATGAAATAGGTGTTGCTTGTAAATCTTTGACTAAATCGGGTTTTATACGAACACCATATTTAAAGAACATATCGTTCAAGTTCAAATCTCTTGGATAGGCTAAATTTTCACCAGTTTCCATCAAGCTGTCCATTTCCATATTGACTTGATCAACTAACCAAAGTGTTTTTCCACCATTCATAATAAACTGGTCTAACACTTGTTTTTCTTGGTCTGTAAAAGCTTCAGTAGGTTTTGCAATAACTGCTAAATCATATTTTTTTAATGCTTTTAAAGTGTTCCCAGCATCTTTTGCAACAGAATCTAGCGTAAATGGTCCGATGTAATAATTTTCACGAACCGTTTTCAAGAAATCGGCAATAGATCTATCGTCTAATTCGCCATTTCCTTTAATGATAGCAATTTTTTTCTCTTTTGTTTTTGTGATGGTGTTAAAACCATTGGCAAAAGCATACTCTAAATGTTGCACCGAACTCACCACTTTTTCAGCAGTGGATGCGCCCAACATATTTTTTAGTAAAGGTACTTTGGTGCTTTTATTACCATAAGTTACCACTGCCCACGGAAAAACTACTTCTTGAGTTTGTTTTCCTTTTTCGTCAAGAGTAACATTTAAAGGCGTTAAACCTCTTTCGTAAAAAGATTGCATCACGGCTTCACGTTCATCTTCATTTTCTAAAGGATTTACAAATTGGAAGATGATATTTGAATTGTATGCTTTAAATTCTTCCAATAATTGTTGGGTTTCGGTTTTTAGTTTTTTGAACTCTCCAGGAAAATTTCCTTCCAAAAAAACATCAACATACAATGGTTCTTTAACTTCTTTTATAATATTCAACGAAGTTTCTGAAAGTGTATAACGATTGTCAGCAGTTAAATCGAAACGCTTGAAGAAAAAGTTTCCTGCAAAATTTAATACAACTAAAATGGCAATAGTTGTAAGTAGTATTTTTAAGTTTGACTTCTTATGTTCCATTATGATTTTAGCGATTTTAATTTATAAACAGTCAATGATAAAAATGCAATGCTTAAACTCACAAAGTAAACTACATCACGCGTATCAATGACACCACGACTCATACTTTTAAAATGATAATCCATTCCGAAAAGTGCAATAATATCTTCAATACTTTTAAATTGAGATGCCACACCTTGAAATCCAAAATAGAAAATAAAACACAAGAAAACAGAAACTATAAACGCTACAATTTGATTTTCTGAAAGAGTAGAAGTAAAAATTCCAATAGAAGTATAAGCAGCAATTAGGAATAATAGTCCGAAATAAGAACCCATAGTGCTCCCCATATCAATATTTCCTTCGGGCATTCCCAATCCATAAATCACGTAAACGTAGATGAATGTTGGAATGATAGCAATCACAATTAATAAAAATGCTCCAAAGAATTTTCCGCTAACGATTTCCCAAATAGATATGGGTTTGGTCATTAAAAGCTCGATGGTTCCTTGTTTTTTCTCATCAGAAAAACTCCTCATGGTTACCGCCGGAATTAGAAAAATTAATATCCAAGGCGATAAGGTAAAAAATGGAGTTAAATCGGCAAAACCGCTATTTAAAATATTAAAATCGCCTTCAAAAACCCAAAGAAATAATCCGTTGAGCAATAAAAAAATGGCGATTACTAAGTATCCAATGGGCGAACCAAAGAAGGATTTAATTTCTCTTAATAATATTGATTTCATGTTTTTGTCTTTTGTTTAAAAGTTTCAGGTTTAAAGTTTCAGGTTGTTCAACTTGGAACTTTAAACTTTAAACTAAAGAAACTAATTTATCTACACTCCAAGCTTCTGGTTTATCATTGAAAAGTTTTTTTGTAAATGTCCAAACTTCATCAAATAAAGCTGATTTTCTGTAATTTTCTAAATCGTCTTCGGTTTCCCAATAACTATAAGTAAAGAAAATGCAAGGATTATTTTTGTCTTGATACAATTCAAGAAAACGATTTCCAGGCGAGTTTCGTATGTGGTTTTTCATTAATTCAAAATTTTCCAAAAAAGCTGGAATATTTTCTTCGTGAAAGGACATTTTTACTATTCTAACGAACATTATATTTTTTTTAGTATGATTATCGGTTTAAAAAATAGTCTTTAAATAATTCAATTTCATGGCGTTCAATTTCTAATTGTTTTTCAAATAATTTATCACCAACTTGACTTCTTAAGGCAGAAATTCCAACATCAATCAATCGTAATCCTTTGTTAGTTAGTAATATATTGTCAAACGCTAAACCCTGAATGTCTGATGGTCTTTTCAAATCTCTATGAACAAAACCAGCTTTATATAAATCTTTTATTTCATCTAAAAACACATCAAACCAAAGTGCTCTAATTTCAACTTCATACGCTCTAAAATCAATAGGATAAATACGTTCCATAACCAACATTTCGGCTTCAATTTCATCATTATAATCTAACCTTATGAACTTCACAACCAAGTCGTTTATTGAGTTTGCAAATTTCATTTTTTCGGCTTCAGAACCCAAATCAGAGCGTGTATCGCCTGTAAAAAGTTTGGCTACTTCGTTTTCATTTAAAACAATAACTGTATTATTTGCTCCCGACGATAATTTGCGTGGATATTTTTTCATAATATTGTTTAATTAAAATGGATAGTAATGGCATCTCTATATTTTATTCCGAGCAAACTTGCCGCTGTAGCCACTCTCGGATTGCTTTTATAGATTCCAATTTCTAGAAAACCTGCTTCATTGAAAATAGCTACTGCATTGCCACTGATTGATGATAAAGGTTTTTTGTCAATGGATTCAAAATCGGAATATTTTGCAAAAATACTTTTAATTTTTTTGCTTTTAAAATTCACTTCATAAGGTCTTCCTTTAGAAACTTCTAAAAACATTTTTCTTGTAATATTGGTTACGGCATTTCCAAATCGGTCAAGATAAACAATATAACCTTTTATAGAATTGATATCGTCTGAAATCACAGCTTGCAATTCGGTTACTTCTTTCAAAGTTTTTATTTCTTTACCAATAACACTCAACGAACCGCCTTTAGATAGATGAATGGCAACCGTTAGCAAAACATCCATATCTGTTGCTTCGGGCAAAAGTCTATCGTGAATATTGATAGCCACCATTTTTTGAGGTTTAATTTTTTCTATTAACATACTCAAAATGCCATTATCGGCACCAATAAAAAAATGACCATTCCATTCAATAGCAATATGTTGGTTGTCCTCTTTTAATTCGATATCAATCCCAATAACATGCACGGTTCCTTTCGGAAAACTAAGGTAGGCAGCACCAATGATATAACTAGCTTCACTAACATTAAACGGATCAACATCATGCGAGATATCTACAACTTTTGCCTCATTATCTTGCGATAAAATTTTCCCTTTCAAAGCACCCACAAAGTGGTCTTTTAATCCGTAATCGGTAGTAAGGGTAATTATTGACATAAATTTGTTTATAACTATATGATGAATTTAATCCAGTGGCTTGTTTAATTTCATTAAATTTGAAATAATTGCAAAGCTAATACTATTTAGCCAAAAACTAATTAAAAAACACTTCCATTTGAACGAACGTATCATTGAATTACACGACATCGCTCCAAAAGAATTTTGGGGTGCACAAGACACGCATCTTGAAACTATTAAGAAGTACTACCCAAAGTTAAAAATTGTGGCTCGTGGCACAACACTGAAGGCATTTGGCGAAAAAGAAGAATTAGATGAATTTGAAAATCGTTTCAATCGATTGATGTTGCATTTTACTCGTTATAATAATATTGATACCAATGTTATAGATAGAGTGATTCAAAGCAATTCACAAGAAGAACAAAAAATGCCCGATCATGAAAAGATTCTGGTTCATGGAATAGGAGGAAAGCTGATTAAAGCCATGACACCAAACCAACATAAATTGGTTGAAAATGTTATGAAAAATGACATGGTTTTTGCCGTTGGTCCTGCTGGAACTGGTAAAACCTATACAGGAGTTGCTCTTGCTGTTAAAGCTTTGAAAGAGAAACAAGTGAAACGAATTATTTTGACACGTCCTGCGGTAGAAGCTGGAGAAAATTTAGGGTTTCTTCCTGGTGATATGAAAGAAAAATTAGACCCGTACATGCAACCATTATATGATGCTTTGCGCGATATGTTGCCTCCGCAAACTTTGGAAGATTATATCTTGAAAGGAATTATTCAAATTGCACCGTTGGCTTTTATGCGTGGTCGAACTTTGGATAATGCTTTTGTAATTCTTGATGAGGCTCAAAATACCACCCATTCGCAAATGAAAATGTTTCTGACGCGTATGGGTAAAAATGCCAAATTCATAATTACAGGCGATCCAGGACAAGTAGATTTGCCAAGAAGAACAATATCTGGATTGAAAGAAGCAATTTTAGTTTTAAAAGATATTGAAGGAATTGGAATTATCTACCTTGATGACAAAGACATTGTAAGACATAGATTGGTGAAAAAAGTAATCGATGCTTATAAGAGTATTGAGAATCATGATTAACTTAATATTAGATTTTTGATATTTAATATTAGATATAATTTAAAATGAAAGAATACTTCAAATACGCCAATGGTTATGTCAATATCAATGACGAAAATTTGTTTCTAACCAATTCAGGAAATTGGTCGGAAA
>JAIFLT010000053.1 GCA_020048955.1 Flavobacterium sp. | reverse complement strand
CTAAGGTCATTTTCCGAATTGCCTATATTTCCCATTTATTTTTTTTAGCAAATATAATAATTTGTTGTTATTGTTAAAAGGGATAAGTCTTAAATTTTATTACCCAACAGCTTCTTTATAAACTCGTAAGCATTTTTCACGAGCTTCTTTGTGATCTACAATTGGACTCGGATAATACTTAGTTTCTAATTCAGGTATCCATTTTTTAATGTATTTTAATTCTTTATCAAACTTTTTGATTTGCTCTGTAGGATTAAATATTCTGAAATAGGGTGCCGCATCAACGCCACTTCCTGCTGCCCATTGCCAGTTGCCTACATTGCTTGCTTGTTCATAATCTAAAAGTTTGTTAGCAAAATAAGTCTCACCCCATCGCCAATCGATTAATAAGTGCTTACAAAGAAAACTAGCAACAATCATTCTCACACGATTGTGCATGTGTCCTGTTGTATTAAGTTCACGCATTCCAGCATCTACAAAAGGATAACCCGTTTTTCCTTCGCACCATTTTTGAAATAAATCTTCATTATTTTCCCATTTTATGATATCATATTTTGGGCGGAAACTTGATTTGTTAGTGTGAGGAAAATGCCATAGAATTTGCATAAAAAACTCCCTCCAGATCAATTCCTTTAAAAAAGTTTCATTTTTGCTTTGCAAAGCTTTAGCGACCATTTTTCTGATAGAAACTGCTCCAAATCGGAGGTAAATTCCTAAATAAGAGGTTTTGTTTAAAGCAGGAAAATTTCGAGTTGCTTCGTAATTATCGATTAAGGTACTTGAAATATCAAAAGAAGAAACTTTTATAGGTGAAGTTTCAAAACCAATGTCAATTAAACTCAAAAAAGGATAGGAGTGAAGTGTGATTTTGCCCAAAAAATCCTCTGAATTATAGTTAATTAATTGTAATTTTTTGAAGTTTTCTTTCCATTTATTAGAATAGGGAGTGTAAACCACATAAGGTGTTCCATCCTCTTTAACTACTTCGTTTTTTTCAAAAATAACTTGGTCTTTGCTAGTTTTAAAATCAATAGTATGTTCTTTAAAAAGATGGTTCAAATCTAAGTCACGTTTACGAGCATAGGGTTCATAATCATGATTGGTATAAACTGATTTAATATCATTTTCAGAAATCAACTTTTGAAATACTTCTAATGGTTTTCCATGAAATAGTGCTATTGATTTACCTAAATCGTTTAATTGATTTTGAATTTTTTCTAATTGCTGATGAATGAAAGTTACGCGCGAATCATTTTTTGGAAGTTGCAAAAGAATTGATTCATCAAAAATAAATATGGGAAGAACTTCTTCACCACTATTTAAAGCATGAAAAAGTCCAACATTATCGTCTAACCGTAAATCTCTTCTAAACCAGAATATGTTCATAAAATTAGTTCAATGTCAATTTCAAAATTCAATTTCAAAAAGCATAAATATTAAAACTGATTTTTGAAATTATAATTGATTTTTGCAATTGTAATTGTTATTGATTGGTTAATAAAGTTGACATTCCACCATCTACATGGAAGATTTGTCCCGAAATCCAACTGCTTTTTTCACTTAAAAGAAAACTTGCCATCTGCGCCATATCTTCAGGGGTTCCAACTCTTTTTAAAGGATGACGTTGTGCTGATTTTTCTTTTTTTTCATCGTTACTCAAAAACTTTTCTGCCAAGGGTGTATCCGTTAATGATGGAGCAATTACATTAACTCTAATTTTTGGAGCATATTCTGCAGCCAATGCTTTTGCAAAACCTTCAATGGCACCTTTTGCAGCAGCAACGCTAGTGTGAAAAGGCATTCCCATACAAGCCGCAACTGAGCTAAAAAGAACAATGCTAGATTGATTAGAAGCACTCAAATTGGCCAAAACCGATTGAATTACTTTCACCAAACTTATGAAATTTATTTGTAAATCTTGTTCAAAAGCTTCGGGTTTTAAACCACGAAACGGTCGCAAATTGATGCTTCCAGGACAATACACTAAACCATCAATAATATCAGGTAATTTTGAAGTATCTAAAGTATCTGTTGTAGCATCAAATGGAATATGAGTCACGTGCATTTCTGAAATTTCTTCGTTTGTTCTTGAAGCTACAAAAATCTTATTTTCATATTGTAATTCTTTTGCTATAGCTAATCCAATTCCATAGGAACCGCCAATTAATAATATGTTTTTCATTTTATGCTGAATTTAGTTCAGCATCTTTCGATGCTTAATTATTTATAAATTTTTATTGTCAAATTCTCCGAACATTTCAATTAGTTTTTTTCTTCGGTATTCAAATATTTCATTCAATTTAGGTTTTACCAAAAAGGGATGTACTAGTTGACCTAAAATTCCCATAGGCACTTTATAATCTACAATATCTTCCATTTCTACACCACCAGGAATTTCTTTGATAAAATGTTTGTGATGCCACAAAGCATAAGGACCAAAACGTTGTTCGTCTACAAAATACTGTTTGTCAATAACATGTGTGATTTCAGTTACCCATTTTGCCGGAATTCCTAAAACGGGTGTTACAATATATTGAATAATTTGTCCAGGAAACATAGGTCTATCAGCACCGGAAAGGATTTTAAAACCCATATATTCTGGAGTTATTTTCTGTAAATTTTTTGGATCTGACAAAAGCGCCCATGCTTCATCAATTGAAATAGGTAGGTTTTGTTTGGTATGTAGTCTATAAATTTTCATTTTATTGTATCTTTTAATTTGAAGTAAAGGTAATAAATGTTTAACTATTTAAGATATATGTTAAACAAAAAATAACATCATTTAAGTTTAAATTAACATTTGAAGCCGATACAATTTGTAATTTTGACATTCTAAAACAAACAATATGAGAAAAATATTTATTTTATTGGCAATAGCAATTGCAAATTTTGCTGTTGAAGCACAGGTGAAAACACCACAACCAAGTCCGAAATCTGTTTTAAATCAGGTAGTTGGGCTTACAGATGTAACTGTTGAATATTCTCGTCCTAGTGCGAAAGGTAGAATTGTTTTTGGCGATTTAGTTCCTTTTGGAAAATTATGGAGAACAGGTGCCAATGCTAATTCTACAGTATCTTTTAGTGAAGATGTAGTGATAAATGGAACTACTGTTAAAAAAGGGAAATATGCTATTTTTACTTTACCTAAGGCAGATATGTGGGAAGTTATTCTTTACACGACTACTGATAATTGGGGTTTGCCAGAAAATTATGATGTGAATAAAGTAGCTGTAAGTTTGAATGTTGACCCAGTAATATTGAACAATAATGTGGAAACTTTTACCATTGGTGTGAATAATATAACTAACGATAGCGCAACTTTAGATATTTCTTGGGAAAAAACAATGGTATCTGTTAAATTTGAAGTTCCAACGCAAAAGGCGGCTATGGCAAGCATTGCTAAAGTATTGGCCGGACCAACGGCTGGAGATTACTTTTCATCGGCACAATATTATTATCAATCAAACGGTGATTTGAACATAGCATTGGAATATGTTAATAAAGCAGTAACGATGGTAAAACCAGGTGAGGATGCTCCTTATTGGTATTTACGTTTGAAATCTTTAATTCAAGGAAAACTTGGTGATAAAAAAGGTGCTATTGAAACAGCAAAATTATCATTAGCTGGTGCTGAAAAAGAGGGTAATGGTGATTACGTGAAAATGAATAACGATAGTATTAAAGAATGGAGTAAAAAATAATTTACTTTTTATTTAATTGTATAATCAAACGTCCCAAAACAATGTGGGACGTTTTTTTTATACTGTGATTTCTGTAGAAGTGTTTTTTTCTTTGAGCATCAGTTGTGAAAGCATGGACAGCAGAATTGTAAGCAAAGCGCCAATAAAATTGAGCCACAAGAAACTTACCACGTCCAAATAATAAATATAGAAAATGGTTAACTGGCTTACTACAGCACTCCAAAAAATGGCTCTTGCTTTAACGAATTTGATATAAAATCCAACTAAAAATATCCCTAATACTGTTCCATAAAAAATTGAACCTACAATGTTTACTAATTGAATTAAGTTTTCAAATAAAGTTCCGATGCAGGCAAAAAGTATGGCAATTACGCCCCAAAGTAGTGTGAAATATTTAGTAGCATTCACATAGTGTTTTTCAGTTTTTTCGTCTTTTATATTGCGTTTGTACAAATCGATTGATGTTGTAGAAGCTAAAGCCGTCAATCCTGATGCAGACGAAGACATGGCTGCTGATAAGATTACGGCGAGTAATAACCCAATAAGCCCTTTTGGCAAATAATTTAGAATGAAATACAGAAATACATAATCTTTATCATTTGTTTCAGCTTTTGGGTCGGCTTTTGCAATTAAATCTTTAGCTTGGTCTCGTAAATCTTTTTCTTTTCCAGAAATTGCTACTAATTTACTTCTCAAAATTGGATTGTCATAATTTTGATTCAAATGATCCATGTACAGAAGATTGTATTCTTTTTTTTCTTCGGTAAGCGCTTTTAACTGATTTTCTAATCCATGATATTGTTCAGCATATTCCGACTTTTCAATGGCTATTTTGTTGACAGGATTAAAGTTAAGTGGCACTTCATTGAATTGGAAAAATACAAAAACCATGACTCCAGTAAGTAAAATAAAGAACTGCATAGGGACTTTAAGAAATCCGTTCATAATTAAACCTTTCTGACTTTCTCTATCTGATTTTCCTGACAGATAACGTCCCACTTGCGACTGGTCGGTTCCAAAATAGGATAACATTAGAAAGAAACCACCTGTAATTCCACTCCAAAAAGTATAACGAGTTTCTGGGTCAAAAGAGAAATCTACAATATTCATTTTGTCATTAGCTCCAGCAATATGCATTGCATTACTGAACGTCATTTCATTAGGTAACATGTGTAAGATTAGATAGAACGTAATGAACATTCCGCTCATGATGACAAACATTTGTTGTTTTTGAGTAACGTTTACCGCTTTAGTTCCTCCAGAAAAAGTATAGATGATTACTAAAATTCCGATGATGATATTTAGCAATGTTAGGTTCCAACCCAATAATGTTGATAGAATAATTGCTGGTGCATAAATAGTTAACCCCGTTCCTAAACCCCGTTGAATAAGAAATAGTATAGAAGCTAAGGAACGTGTTTTTAAATCGAAGCGTTGTTCTAAATATTCATAGGCGGTAAACACTTTGAGTTTGTGATAAATGGGTATAAAAGTGAAACAAATCACCACCATAGCAATAGGCAAACCGAAGTAGAATTGCACAAAACCCATTCCGTCATGATAGGCTTGACCAGGTGTTGATAAAAATGTTATTGCACTGGCTTGGGTTGCCATAACAGACAATCCAACAGTCCACCAATTGGTTTGTTTATTTCCTAAAATATAGTCTTCTACGTTTTTACTTCCTTTGGTTTTGTAAACTCCATAAATTACAATAAATAGTAGTGTAGCCGAAAGAATGATCCAATCTATTTTTTGCATATTAAGAGAAGATTTGCTTTAGCATGAAAAAAATAATGATATAAATGGCGTTCATCACCAATAGCCAAGTATAATTATTGCTCCATTTGTTTTGTTTTTTTGAATCCATAGTTATTTTCCAATTGCAATCATGTTAGCTAATAATCTAAACGCACCAGGAACTCCTTCTGGCAATTCTCTAAAGAAACTAATTCCGGTGTAAATGTAATTTCCTTTGCCATATTTTGCTACTAAAATAGCACCATCTTTAGCTTTTTCGCCTTGGTCATTAGAAGAAATTATTGGCGTAAAATTGGCATCCCATTCACTTGGATAATACAAACCTTGTTCTTGTTTCCAACCCTTAAAATCTTCTGATGTAATTTTATTTGGAGAATTCAAAATGGGATGATTTGGATTCAAAAATCGTACTTCTGTATTTTCTTCGGTAACTCTATCTCTTGAAATTTTTAAAGAAAACGGTGCTATATCTTTAGTAACTAAATCGTCAAGAGTATTGTATTGCACAATCATCGTTTTACCATTTTTAACAAAATCAAAAAGAATATTTTGTTTAAAACCAAGAGTTGTAACAACATTATAGGCACGAATTCCAGTCATGACAACATCAAAATTTTGAAGTTTTTCTGTTGAAATTTCCTCTGGTTTTATAATGGAAACTTCATAACCCATTTGCGTTAAGCTTTTTGGAACTTCATCGCCTGCGCCCATGATATAAGCAATTTTTTCTGCTTTGGTTTTTATGTTCAGTTTTATTGCTTTTGCTTCGGCAGGTTTCAAAACCATTTGTTTGTAGATGTGCGGATAATTGATGTCAATTTTTTCTTTATCAAAAGTTTGACCATCAATAATGATAATGCTTTTCAAAGTTACCTCAGAAGCTTCTTTTGATGGTATTACATTAAAAATGGCTAATTGCTCTTCATCTTTTTTTGCCAATGTAAACGGAATTGAAGCAGGAGTAACTATCCAATTTTGAGGCACCTCTAATTTCACCAAACCCGATATGTTTTCTTTACCAGCTTTTATTTTTACAACAACAGCTTTTTCTTTATTGTTTGGAAAAATATATACTTTTTCTTGAATTGAAGATGTAGCAACTGGAACAACATCAAGCGGTTGATAGACTTCTCCTTTTACATCATCATTGTATTTGTAGACTATATTTTTTTCAAATGGAATTATTACTCCATTAATTTCAATTAAAAAAGTTTCAGAAATTCTTGAAATAACATCAGGTTTTCCAATATTTCTTTGCTCATTAACAACGTACATTCCTTCAGTTCCTTTTTCGTTTAAGTAATAGGGATTTGTGTATGGATCGTTGTTTTCCATTTCAACTTCAATAGTTTCATTAATTACTTTATTAAAAGGAAGCTCTATTTTTTTAGAATTATTTACACTTGAAATCCAGTTCATTTTTATAGTGCTTCTATTGATAACTTCTTGTTTTACTTTGGTTTTACTTCCTAAAGCAACTTCTTGAACATCTGCAACAGCTTCCAAATATAAACCTGCACAAGCTGCAATTATCTTTTTAATCTCTTCCGATTTGATTGTTTTCCAATGGTTGTCGTCTAATTTTTGAATTAAATCATAGGCTTTTACCAATTCGGCTATACTAGCTTCGGGATTTTTAAAATCAAAATTCTTTTGTACGTTTTCTAAAATTGTTCCAATAGCGTTTCCACCTTTTACACGATTCCAAGTGGTATCAATGCCTTCAAATAAATTGGTTTTATCATTTAAAGTTTCACCTTTTAAAAACTCTAAATATTCTTCTTCTTCACCGCGAGTTCCAGTATTTCCGAAACCTTGAGATTGATGACAACTTCTACTTAAAGCTGCAATTTCTTGATTGGATTTTCCAAATTGCTCGTAATAAACCCCTGTTTGTAATTTGCTTAAATTGGATTTATCGGCTTTTTCAAATTTTTCTTTACTTCCATAAAACCACCAAGAAGTGTTGAAAAAAATGCGTTTAGGTTGCCAAGTGTTGACATATTGCAATTGATTTGGAAAAACTGTTTTGTCATTAGTTTTATCAAAAGCTTCCATGCTCAATATAGCCGATGCGGTGTGGTGACCGTGCGTAGTTCCTGGAGAGCGATGATCAAAACGATTGATGATTACATCGGGTTGAAATTTTCTTATAGCCCAAATTACATCACTCAACACTTGTTCTTTATCCCAAATTTGTAAAGTTTCATCCGGATTTTTAGAAAAACCAAAATCGTTGGCACGAGAAAACAATTGTTCGCCACCATCAATTTTACGCGCTTCTATGAGTTCTTGTGTTCTAATGACACCCAACAATTCTCGCAGTTCGGGACCAATTAAATTTTGACCGCCATCGCCACGAGTTAAAGAAAGATAGCCTGTTCGAGCATTTTTTTCGTTAGATAAATAGGATATTAATCGCGTGTTTTCATCATCAGGATGGGCTGCTACATAAAGAACGGTACCTAAAAAGTTTAGTTTTTCAATTTGATGATAAATTTCTACAGCATTTGGTTTTTGAGGTCGTTGACCATAAACAATGATAGTTGAAAGTATAAATAGGAATGAATAATATTTCTGCATTGGGTACTATTTTTTTGCAATAGCATCAAATGTAATAATAAATATAAAGTGAAGTTTTATTTTTTAAAAAATTGGAATTTCTTTAACAAAAAAAAGCAACATCTTTTTGATATTGCTTAGTTTGATTTGGCTTTTTTTTTGTTTACAACAATAAAATAAGAAGTAATATGATAATAATTATAGCTCCAATAGATAAATAAACACCATTTCCAGTTGATTTTAAAGTACTTTTAATAGTTCTAACTTCTTTTCTAAGTTCTTTTTTCTCAGTAGAACTTAAATTGGATTTATCCATTTTTTTTATTTCTTCTAGTCTGTTTAGAAGCACTTTAACTTCTGCTGGAATTTCTTTTGGATTGTTTGATGATGTGGGTACTTTTTCATTTATTGCAAAAGAATTAGTAGTAAAAAGAGTTGCTGTAAGTAACAACATCATTGTAAAGAAAGTGATTTTTTTCATTTTGTTTCAATTTTAGTTAAACCTAATTTGTAGGTGTAAAATTGATAAATGATGCGCTAAAATGTGTTATACAATTTACGGTTAATTTTACATATATCACATTAAGAGTTTCTATAAGTGTCCAGAATTTTTATGTTGATTGATGTAATTTAGTTGATGTTCTGCTACATAATTTCTAAAAAGCGCCACTAAAGTATCGTAATATTTTTGAAGATTTTTTACATTCACTTCAGGACGGCTATCTATTGGAATTGTGATAGGCATTTCGTTTAAGTACTTTGATAATTCAGGATAATTTTCTTGAATTACCATGGTAATTTTTAAAATTTTAGCATTGATTTCTTCTTCTGTTACCATAAACTTATGATTTTTTGGAATGTAAATTTACGGATTTTAATCTACATGAGATGTTAAATACGTATATACTTTTTCTGTAGGCAAACCAACTACATTAGTGTAAGAACCTTCAATTTTATATATACCAACTAGACCAATCCATTCTTGAATTCCGTAGGCACCTGCTTTGTCAAAAGGTTTGTAATTATCTAAATAGTAGCGTATTGAGTCATCTGATAATTCTTTAAAAGCTACTTTAGTAACATCAAAAATGGTCTCTGTTTTAGTAGTTGTTTTAAAACAAACCGATGTAATTACTTCATGTGTTTGATTGGATAACGATTTTAAAATTTGAAAAGCGTCGTCATAATCCTTTGGTTTTCCCAACGCTTTGCCCTTTAGCCAAACTAAAGTGTCGCTTGTAATCAAGAGTTCTTTATCGGCTAATTCACCATCAAACGCCTTTGCTTTTAGTTCGGCAAGATAATTCGTAATTTCTTCAGCTTTTAAAGTATCTGGATAAATTTCTTCAATTTCTTTTAAACGAATTTCGAAGGGTAAATCAAAATCTTTGAAAAATTGTTGCCGTCTTGGAGAACCAGAAGCAAGAATGATTTTATAGTCTTTAAGCATTGTATTTAATATTTAGAGTAACCACTGCTATAGATAAGATTCCGAAGAAAATAATCCATTTTAAAAAAGTGCTTATTTTTTGGTAATCACTATTTTCTTTAGCATTCCAAATTTGAACTAAACACATTATCATTGGGGCAACTACCAAAGCTACTATATAAGCTAAACCATAAAATAAGTTGTTTTCAAATAGATAAGTCTTTGAATAAGACAATAAATACAAACTTGGAAGTAACAATAATACAAATGCAATAATTTTAGTTTTTTGAATTCCAATTACAATAGGCAAAGTTCTCATTCCTTCTAAGTTGTCTCCTTTTACATCTTGAATGTCCTTAATAATTTCTCGAACAAGGTTGATGATAAAAGCAAATTTGGCATAATCAAAAAGAATGCTAAATGCTAAGGTCATTTGTTTTCGATTGACATCAAATGTGTTTGGAAAAATATCAAACATTCCTATAATGATTACGCTAAAAGCTAGTAACAATGCAACTACAATATTTCCAACTAAAGCAATTTGTTTTAGCGTACTTGCGTAAAAATAGAGTAGTGTAGCAATTAATACAAAAACCACTGAAAAATTGGGATGCGAAACAGAATTTGCTAAAACAAATCCAATTGCAACTCCTGTAATTGTGAGTGTAGCATAAATTATATAGGCACTAGATTCAGAAATTGATTTATCAATAATTACTTTATGAGGTTTGTTTTCTGCATCGGTTTCTTGATCAAAAATATCGTTAATTACATATCCTCCAGCAGCAATTAAAACCGTTGCTAAAATCAACAAAGTATATTGCCAGTACCAAAGAGAAAGCGGAATATTGATAAGTTCTAAATAACCAAAACGAATTACAAGTTGCATTAAAGCAATCAATAGTAGGTTTTGGAATCGTATTAGTTTTAGGAAGTTCATTCTTTGTATATTGTATTGTTGTATATTGTATTGTTGTATATTGTATTGTTGTATAATGTATTGTTGTATAATGTATTGTTGTATATTGTATTGTTGTATATTGTATTGTTGTATATTGTATTGTTGTATGATGAAAAGTGGGTTTAATATAAAAAGTAATAGTTTAATTATTAACCCGCAACCCTCAACTAATTAATCGTGTTTTCCATTATAATACAAATGCCATTTTCCTTGCACTTTCATTACTTGTTCTATAACTTCTCTCACGGCGCCTCTTCCACCATTTTTGTGGGATATGTATTTAGAAATGGCTTTAATTTCTGCAACAGCATCTTGCGGACAGCTTGGCAATCCTACCAATTGCATCACATGATAATCAGGAATATCATCTCCCATATAAAGTACATTTTCAGGTTTGATATTGTATAATTCTGTATATTCTTTAAAAGTTTCTACTTTGTTTGGTGATGCTAAATGAATGTCGGTAATGCCTAAATTTCTCAGTCTAATTCGCACACCTTCATTGTTTCCACCAGATATGATGCAAACATTGTAGCCACTTTCAATAGCCGCTTTCATGGCAAAACCATCGCGAATATTCATAACTCTCAACATCTCACCATTTTGAGAAACGTGAACCGAACTGTCTGTTAAAACACCATCAACATCAAAAATAAAGGTGTCAATTGTATTCATTATTTCTTTATAACTTTTTGCCATTATCAATAATAGATTGGGTTAGAATTTTGTAAATATCTCTCTGATTTTCATCAGTTAGTAGTGCTAAATGTTTGTTTATGGTTGAAGTATCTTTTCGTTTTGCTGGTCCAGTTTGTGCTTCGCTAGGCTTTATAACTTGAACTTTTTTGGCTGTTTCTAAAATTAATGGTTTTAGAATTTCAAAAGGCACTTTATGTTCGTTACAAATGTCACTTCCTATGTTGTATAAATGATTTACAAAATTACTCACAAATACTGCCGAAACGTGCAACGATTTTCGTTGTTCCGAATTTACTTCATATACTTTATCAGAAATAGCAAGGGCAACTTGTTTCAAAAGCTTTAAATCTGAAACATTTTCTGCTTCTAAACACAATGGAACTTCCTTGAAATTGACTTCTTTTTTCTTAGATAATGTTTGCAACGGATAGAAAACAGCTTTTCTATTAGTATCTGATAGTTCCTCCATAGCGACGCTTCCCGAAGTATGGGCTACTAATTTATTAGAAAAAAGCAAAGATTTTGAAACCGAACTAATGGCATCATCAGAAACTGAAATTATATATAAATCAGCCTTTTTTAATTGTGAAATATCATTTGTAATTTTATTAGAATCAATAAGATGAAATAATGAATCAACATTTCGAGCAAAGACTTGAACTACTTCTAAAGTTTTAGTCTTAGCAATTGCTTTTATCAAATGTTGCGCAACATTACCCGAACCGATTATTGAAATTGAAATCATTTGGTAAAAATATTGAAAATATATTTTATGGCACTAGTAAAAATAAATATTCTCAACGTCTCTTAAAAATCCCTTAAAACGTTGTTATAATTTTAAAAAAATCCACAATTTTAATTTACTTTTGTGACACTTTTTAAAATCATTCCTAAATCCTTATGGAAAAAATCAAGTCTATACTTTTCTCAACACGTTTAATGGCTGTTTTGTTTATTGGTTATGCTGCAGCTATGGCGGCAGGAACTTTTATAGAAAGCGCTTACAATACAGATACTGCCCGAGTTATTATCTATAATGCTTGGTGGTTTGAAGCCATTCATATTTTTTTCTTAATCAATTTTTTTGGAAATATTTCAAGATATCAATTGTGGAAAAAAGAAAAATGGGCTACTTTATTACTGCATCTTTCTTTTATTTTTATAATTGTAGGTGCCGCAATAACAAGATATATTAGTTATGAAGGAATGATGCCAATCCGAGAAGGCGAAGCTTCTAATCAAGTCTATTCGGATAAAAATTATCTTACCTATTTTGTAGATGGACAATATCAAGGAGAAATGAGACGAAGAGAATTTGAGCAACCTTTATTGTTTTCTTCAGTGGCTCTGTTTCCAATTGCAGATAATCATTTTAACTTTAAAGATAAATTTAATAAAACACCTTTTGAGGTTGAATATAAAAAATTTATTCTTGATGCTAAAGAAACCATCAAAGAAACGCCAAACGGAAAGTTTCATTTAAAAATGGTTGAATCTGGAGGTGGTGAGCGTCATGAACATTATCTAAAAGAAGGCGAAGTTCAAAATATTCACAATGTTTTGTTTGCTCTAAATTCTTATACTAAAGGCGCTATCAACATCACAATAAAAGAGGGTAAAACCACTATTGAAGCACCTTTTGAAGGGAATTTTATGCGAATGGCAGATAAATTTCAAGGAACTGTGGCTAAAGATGTAGTGCAACCATTAATGTTTCGTTCACTTTATAATATGGGAGGAGCACAATTTGTTTTTCCAGATCAACCTATAAAAGGTGAAAAAGAGTATAAATCTAGTGGTGATTTTAAAGCAAAAAATGGTGAAGACGCTTTGGTACTTAGGGTAAAAACAGAAGGTCAAGAAAAGGAAATTACTTTAGTAGGTTCTAAAGGAAAGCAAGGTGTGCCCCAAACCGTTAAAATTGGAAAATTAGAATTTACGTTTTTCTTTGGAAGTAAAGTTTATACTCTGCCTTTTAGTCTTAAGTTAAATGATTTTATTGCTCAACGCTATCCAGGTACAGAAAAAAGATATTCTTCATTTGAAAGTAAAGTCACCGTTATTGACGAAAAGGATAAATTTGACGCCAGAATTTTTATGAATAATATTTTGGATTACAAAGGATTTCGATTTTTTCAAGCCAACTTTGATCCAGATGAAAAAGGGACTGTTCTTTCTGTCAATCATGATTTTTGGGGAACTCTGATAACTTATATTGGTTATTTTATTTTATTCTTTGCTATGATGGCCATATTGTTTACAAAACATTCTCGTTTTGCCGATTTAAAACGAAAATTAGAAGTAATTAAAGATAAAAAATCAAAATTGATTACTCTTTTGATATTAATGTTCTCGTTTACCGGATTTTCTCAAAACCATGATAACCACAATGGTCACAATCATGGTAAAGAAAAAGTTCCAGTTCAAAGTACAAAATTTAATTATGTCGATTCTATTTTAAAATATAAAGTTTCAGAGAAACACGCTGCTCAATTCGGACGATTGGTCATTCAAGATGAAGGAGGAAGGATGAAACCCATTAATACATTTTCGTCAGAATTACTTAGAAAAGTTAGTAAGAGTGATACGTACGAAGATATGAATTCCGATCAAGTTTTTGTTTCTATGACGCAATTTCCAGTTGCTTGGTATGAAGTGCCCTTGGTATATATTAAAAAAGGAAACGATAGCATCAGAAAAATTATCGGAATTGATAAAGAGGATAAATATGCTTCTTTAAAATCTTTTTTTGATGGCAAAGGAAATTATAAATTGTCACCTTATTTAGAATCGGCATACAAAGCACAAGTTCCGAATAACTTTGAGAAAGATTTTATTGAAACCGATAAAAAAGTAAATTTATTAAACACGGCATTAAGTGGTCAAATTTTAAAAATCTTTCCTGTACCAAATGATGAAAACAACAAATGGGCTTCCTATTTGGAGATTAACCATGCCACTGGTACTTCGTTGGATACCATAAAAAATGCCCTTCCAATTTATCTCGATGCATTGATGAAATCGTCACAAGATGATAACTATACTATGGCAAATACTTTTTTAGTAGGTATGGAAAATTATCAAAAGAAAGAGGGTAAAGCTGTACGACCTAGCGATGATAAAATTGATTCTGAAATTTTATATAACAAATATGATATTTTCAAAAATCTCTATTATTTGTATATGCTTTGTGGGGTTTTAATGTTGGTTTTTACTATTGTAAACATCTTTTTTGAGAAGAAATCAATCCGAATTATCATCAATGGTTTTCATGTATTTATTGCTTTGTTATTTGCTTTGCATACGCTAGGATTGATTGCGAGATGGTATATTTCAGGACATGCACCTTGGAGTGATGCTTATGAAAGTATGATATATGTAGCTTGGGCAGATATGTTGTTTACTTTATTGTTATCAAATAAAATTTCTTTTATTACTAGATTTGATCTAGTGGATATTGTATCTTCTCTTTTTTATTTAAAAGAAAGAGATAGAGCACCTCTTGTGGTTGCTTCTGGAACCTTTGTAGCTTCCATGATTTTAATGATTGCTCATTGGAATTGGATGGATCCAGCAATTGCTAATTTACAACCGGTTTTAAATTCGTATTGGTTAATGATTCACGTTGCCGTTATTGTTGCAAGTTATGGACCATTTACACTTGGAATGATTTTAGGTGTTGTAGCTTTAATATTAATGTTGTTCACCAACGAAAAGAACAAAGCCAAAATGAGTTTGAACATAAAAGAAATTACCTATATTAACGAAATGGCTTTAACCATAGGTTTGGTAATGCTTACCATTGGAAATTTCCTTGGCGGACAATGGGCAAATGAATCTTGGGGCAGGTATTGGGGTTGGGATCCAAAAGAAACTTGGGCATTAATCAGTATTATGATTTATGCTTTTGTAATTCATGCACGTTTCGTTCCGGCATTGCGTGGATTGTGGATTTATAATTTAATGAGTGTTGTTGCTTTCTACTCGATTATGATGACTTATTTTGGAGTGAATTTCTATCTAACAGGTTTACATTCTTATGCCAGTGGAGATAAAGTGGTTACACCAGTAGAGTTTTATTATTCTCTTTTAGGATTAACAATTTTAGCTACATTTGCTTATTTGAAATACAAAAAATTCTTAAAGAATTAAATTATTAAATCGCCATAAACACCAGTTTGCGCAAGCATACACCTATGATTAAAAAGGCGATAACATAGGTTACCGCTAACAAATCAAATTTTATATATATGAAATCGCCATAAACACGAGTTTGCGAATGCAAACACCAATGAAAATAGCGATACATATGCACCAAAAAAACAAATAATATTTACATA
>JAIFLT010000034.1 GCA_020048955.1 Flavobacterium sp. | reverse complement strand
ACTCATCATTGGCGGACCAACAATAGCCGAAGCACTCATCAAACTTGACAATGTTCCTTGAATTTCTCCTTGTTCATTTGCAGGAACTTGAATTGAAATAACAGCTTGAATTGCTGGTCCTGCAATACCAGCAAGACAATAAGGAATGATAAAAACAAGCATTTGCCAACTTTGTGAAGCAAATGCAAATAAGAACATCCCAATTGTATATAAAATAAGTCCAATAAAAATACTTTTTTTGTTTCCTAAAATTGGATTGATCCAACGAATAAGAACACCTTGAACTAGGCCAACTAAAAGGCCTACAATTCCAAGCGAAATACCAACCATTTTTTCATCCCAATTGAACTTGTACATTGTATAATAACTCCAATTGCTATTTACAGCATGTGATGCAACATACAAAATAAAAGTTGCTAACATCAAACCAATTAATTGTGGATATTTTTTCAAATTTAGAAATGCTCCAATAGGATTAGCTCTTTTCAAACTAAATTCTCTGCGATTGTCTTTTGATAAAGATTCTGGTAAAATAAAATAACCATAAAGAAAGTTCAACAACGATTGTCTTTTGATAAAGATTCTGGTAAAATAAAATAACCATAAAGAAAGTTCAACAAACATAAAACTGCTGCTGCATAGAACGGAACTCTCGAACCATATTGACCTAAAAGTCCACCAATTACTGGTCCGATTATAAATCCTAAACCGAAAGCTGCACCAATCATTCCAAAATTTTTGGCTCTGTTTTCTGGTGTGCTGACATCGGCAATATAAGCTGAAGCGGTTGTAATACTTGCACCCGTAATACCTGCAATAATTCTTCCAATGAAAATCCATGTGATGGTTGGAGCAAACGCTAACAATAAATAATCCATTGAAAAGGCAAAAAGCGAAATCAAAATAATAGGTCTTCTACCAAATTTATCGCTTAAATTTCCAACTAATGGTGCAAAAATGAATTGTGTTATTGCATACGCAAAAGTCAACCAACCACCAATTTTAGCAGCTTCACTAATATCACCATGAATTAATTCTTTGATTAACTTAGGAATCACAGGAATAATAATTCCCCAACCCGTAATGTCGATAAGCATGGTTATAAAAATAAAACCAATTGCAGCCGATTTTTTGTTTGATGCCATAAAAAGTTTTGGTTAGTGAAAGCAAATAAACGAAAAAATCCCAAACTCTTTTGGAATTTGGGATTCTATATTTAGATTCTGAACCAAGTTCAGAATGACAATTAAAGTTCTAATGCTTTTTTAGCATTTCCGCCCATTAAATGTTCAACTGGGTTTTCTAATGCTTCTTTTACTGCTACTAAGAAACCAACCGATTCTCGTCCGTCAATGATTCTATGATCGTAAGATAGTGCAACATACATTACTGGTGCGATAACTATTTGTCCGTTTTTTACGATAGCTCTATCCACCACATTGTGCATTCCTAAAATTCCTGATTGTGGAGGATTGATAATTGGTGTTGACAACATACTTCCAAAAACACCACCATTAGAAATAGTGAACGTTCCTCCTGTCATTTCATCAACAGTAATTTGTCCGTCACGTGCACGAATTGCTAAACGTTTAATTTCTGCTTCAACACCTCTGAATGATAAGGTTTCAGCACTTCTCATAACAGGAACCATTAATCCTTTTGGACCAGAAACCGCAACTGAAATATCGCAAAAATCGTAAGCAATTTTCTCTTGTCCATCAATCATTGAGTTGACATCTGGAAATAATTGTAAGGCTC
Source organism: Flavobacterium sp. (assembly GCA_020048955.1). Taxonomy (GTDB): domain Bacteria; phylum Bacteroidota; class Bacteroidia; order Flavobacteriales; family Flavobacteriaceae; genus Flavobacterium. Next base: position 20,839 of record JAIFLT010000034.1, on the reverse strand, counting down.
TGGTAACAGCTTTAGTAAAGAACGACATGAAACCTAACCCTAATCCGTGTTTGTCTTTAAAAGCGTCTTTATATTCAGCTCTTAAAGCATATATTGCCGTCATATCTACCTCATTGAAGGTAGTTAACATGGCGGTTTCGTTTTTAGCAGACACTAATCTTTCGGCCACTTTACGACGCAACATAGATAATTTTGTTCTTTCAGAACCACGAGTTCCACCAGTTGGAGTTCCCATTGATGGCACTCCATTTACCGCATCATCTTTAGTGATTCTTCCACCTTTTCCTGTGCCAACAATATCTGTTGGTTGCATGTTTTTTTCGTCTAATATTTTTCTAGCAGCTGGGGATGGCGCTTGAGTAGCATATGTTTTTTCTGCAACTGGAGCCGCTTTCGGAGCTTCCACTTTAACTGAAGCTGAGCTAGTCGAAGTTTCAACTTTTGGAGCTTCTTCTTTTACTTCTGCTACAGGAGCTGCGCCACTTGGTTTAGCTGCACTTGTGTCAATTAAACAAACTACTGCGCCAACAGCTACTGCATCGCCTTCTTCTGCTTTTAACGTAATAATTCCGCTGGCTTCTGCTGGTAATTCAAGAGTTGCTTTGTCTGAATCTACCTCAGCAATCGCTTGGTCTTTTTCTACATAATCGCCATCTTTTACTAACCAAGTAGCAATTTCTACTTCTTTTATAGACTCTCCTGGTGATGGGACTTTCATCTCTAATATCATACTGTGTAATTTTTGATGTTATTTTAAATTTACCTGACAGCCACTGGCTGTCCTCCTTTTAATTTCAAATGCCCGGTGATGGGACTTTCATTTCTAAAATCATCGTTTGTAATTTTATAGTGTTGTTCACTTATTCTAATAAATTTTCTACTAATATATCTTCATCAATTTCTTCCCAATGTATTCCTTCTCCTTTGCCAATTAATCTCCATTTATTTAATTGTTCGTCAGAAGCTTTTCTTAATCTGGGAAAACATTCTAATGGAATGGACAATTCTCTTCCATCTTCTAAAGTTACAATCATTTTAGAATTTTCAAAAGCAAAAGTATTAGTTGTTTTATTCAAAACTTCGCCATTTAATGAATGTTTTTATTTATTTTTTTGTAAAATCTTTTTCAACAAAGTAATCTTTATCATAAAACATACCGTCGGTTAAAAACTCTATTCTTTCAGAATTTTCACTTTTAAGTTTATTGTATTTTTCCATTCCCTTAACGATAAGATCTTTGATTTCTTCAGCTTCATTTTTTATATCTTCCTCCGATGGTAAATAGCGTTTACCATTTTCTATTGATTTAAAAATTCTTTTTTTATATCGGTCATAATTATCCAATTCTTTATTAAAAATTACCAATTTTACAGCTGCTTTGATTGCACCTACTTGTGGTCTTGAGTCAATAATGTAAACTCTTCCTGCTTCTAACTCAGCTTCAACAAAATCCATGTTTTCAGATTTTGACCAAAATATATGCTTTCCAGGTTCACATTCATAAACCATATATTTACCATGGTTAAACTTGCCTAAATATTTATCACCATCAAAATATTTAAAATTAATTAAAAAACCTGCAGCGTCATATCTTGTAAAATAAACTATAACCTTTCCTTCTTTTGGGGTGTCTAATTCTTGAGCAAAGGCAAAATTCGTAATGAATAAAAAGAAAACCAGTAATTTTTTCATAAATTATCTAAATAAATTTTTATCAAAAACCATTCTAATCGCATCGGTATGACGTCTTCTATCTCTAGTATGACTTCCTGCTGCTGGAGCTGCATAAGCTTTTAATGAAGCTAATCGCCAAGGAACTACATTAAAATTCATCAACATATAGCTATAAGCACCCATGTTTTTAGGCTCTTCTTGTGCCCAAACATAATCATCAGCATTTGGATAACTCGCTATAATTGACTTCAATTGCTCTACTGGTAATGGGAATAATTGCTCAACACGAACCAAAGCTACATCATTTCTTTCTAATTTTTCTCTTTCGGCAAGTATATCGTAATAGAATTTTCCGGTAACGAAAACTACTGTTTTTACTTTTTTCTTATCTACTGAAATGTCGTCTATAGTTTCTTGAAATTGTCCGTTGTATAATTCTTCTTGAGTAGAAACACATAAGGGATGACGCAACAAACTCTTTGGTGAAAAATGTATTAATGGTTTACGGAATTTGGTTTTCATTTGTCTTCTCAACAAGTGATAGAAATTGGCTGGCGTTGTACAATCGGCAACATACATATTGTGACGTGCGCAAAGTTGTAAATAACGTTCCATTCTTGCTGAAGAGTGCTCGGCACCTTGACCTTCATAACCGTGAGGTAATAAAAGTACTATTCCGTTTTGGTTGTTCCATTTGTCTTCTCCGCACGAAATGTATTGATCAATCATGATTTGTGCACCATTAGAGAAATCTCCAAATTGTGCTTCCCAAATGGTCAAGGCATTCGGGTTTGCCAAAGCATAACCATAATCAAAACCTAAAACGCCATATTCTGAAAGGAAGGAATTGAACACATTGAACTTTCCCTTTTTATCTTTTATTGAATTTAAAAGAATTACTTCTTCTTCACTATCTTCTACTTTTACAACGGCATGACGGTGAGAAAATGTTCCTCTTTCTACGTCTTGACCAGAAATTCTAACGTCAAAACCTTCAGTTAAAAGTGTTCCATAAGCTAATGATTCGGCAGTTCCCCAATCGATAACATTGTTATCATACATTGTTTTTCTGTCGGTGATAATTTTTGAAATTTTGTTAATAAACTTTTTATCCGATGGTAACGTTGAAATTTCGTTGACTATTTGATTTAACTTCTTTTTATCAAATTTAGTAGCAACTTTTTGTAGCATCACATCATCAGAAACTTGTTCAAATCCTTTCCATTCGTCTTGCAAGAAAGGTTTGATTATCGTTAAATCTTTTTTACGAGATGCTTGAAGATTTTCATCTAATTTATCTTTGTATTCGTTTTCAATTTTAGTAATATAAGCTGCGTCAACAATGCCAGCAGTAATTAATTTCTCTGCATAAATATCTCTTGGATTTCTATGTTTAGCAATAATTTTATATAAAACTGGCTGCGTAAAACGTGGTTCATCACCTTCGTTATGACCATATTTTCTGTAGCCTAATAAATCTATAAATACATCTCGACCAAACTGCATTCGAAAATCTAAAGCAAACAACATTGCGTGAACCACCGCTTCGGTATCATCAGAATTAACATGAAGCACTGGAGAAAGCGTTACTTTAGCAACGTCTGTACAATAGGTTGACGAACGTGCGTCTTGGTAATTGGTGGTAAATCCAACTTGGTTATTAATTACAATATGAATGGTTCCACCTGTTTTATAACCATCTAATTGTGCCATTTGAACAATTTCATACACAATTCCTTGTCCGGCAACAGCAGCATCACCATGAACGGCAATTGGCAATACTTTAGAAAAATCGTCTGGAAAATATTTATCTTGTTTAGCACGAGCAATTCCTTCAATTACAGCACCAACAGTTTCAAGGTGTGACGGATTTGGAGCTAAATTGATGTTGATTTTTTTTCCCGATTTGGTTTTTCTTTCAGAAGTTAAACCCAAATGATATTTTACATCGCCATCAAAATATTCTTTATCATAATCTTTTCCATCAAATTCTGAGAAAATATCTTGCGTTGCTTTTCCGAAAATATTGGCTAAAATATTCAATCTTCCGCGGTGTGCCATGCCCATTACAAAATGTTCTACTCCCTTTTCAGCAGCAGATTCAATCAAAGCATCAAGTGCAGGAATAATACTTTCTCCACCTTCAAGCGAAAAACGTTTTTGACCTACATATTTTGTATGAAGAAAATTTTCAAACGAAACAGCTTCGTTTAATTTTCCTAAAATATGTTTCTTTTGTTCACCATCAAAATTTGGAAGATTATCATTGATGTTAATTCTATTTTGAATCCATTGTATAACTTCTGGCTTTCTCATGTACATGTACTCAATTCCAATATGTTGGCAGTATACATTTTTTAGATGAGTGATGATTTCTTTAAGTGTTTTTGGCTGATGACCAAGCACTTTTGCAGCATCAAAAACGGTATTCAAATCAGCATCTGAAAGTCCAAAATTTACTAAATCTAAATTTGGCTCATAGGTTCTTCTTTCACGAACAGGATTAGTTTCTGTAAAAAGATGTCCGCGAGTTCTGTAACCGTCAATTAATTTAAGAACATTAAATTCTTTTTGAAGTTTTTCAGAAGCATGTCCGTTATCTATAGAAGTTGCAGCATAATTGGCTACATATTCTCCTGCATTTTCTTCATTGAAAGTTGCCATTCCAAAATCGAAACCTTGAAAGAAAGCACGCCAACTTGGCTCAACACTATCAGGATTTACAAGATATTGGTCGTATAATTGTGCAAAAAATTCGGTGTGAGCAGCGTTTAAAAAGGAAAATCTATCCATAATTTTAGATAAAATAATCGTTGTGTTAAAAAAATTTATGCAAAAGTAAAATATTTATAACAATCTTTCAATGTTTTTACTACTTTTATGTCGCTAATTAACTATATATACAAGTATGAAATCGCCATAAACACGAGTTTGCGAATGCAAACACCAATGAAATCGCCATAAACACGAGTTTGCGAATGCAAACACCAATGAAAATAGCGATACATATGCACCAAAAAACAAATAATATTTACATATGAAAAAGAATGCCTTACACAATTTAACAAAAAGATTAACATTTCTATTTTTTATTGCTGTCAGTTTATCTGTTTTTGCACAAGAAACGCAAGAAACAAAACCAAAAAGTGAGTTTTGGAGTAAAGTACAATTTGGTGGTGGATTTGGACTTGGATTTGGTTCAGGCTTTACTAACATTGCCGTTTCTCCTACAGCTATCTACAATATCAATTCCTATGTGTCTTTAGGAACCGGATTACAGTATAGTTTTTTAAAACAAAGTGATTTTTACACCTCACACATGTATGGCGGAAGTGTAATTGCACTATTCAATCCAATAGAAGAGATTCAATTATCTACCGAATTAGAGCAATTGAGGGTAAATGTAGATTTAGAAGGCTCTAATAGTAATTCGGCTAATTTTTGGAATACTGGTTTGTTTGTTGGGGCTGGCTATCGAATGGACAATGTAACTTTAGGTGTTCGTTACAATGTTTTGTTCAACAATGACAAAAATGTTTATGCAGACGCTTTAATGCCTTTTGTTAGGGTGTAACTTTAGGTGTTCGTTACAATGTTTTGTTCAACAATGACAAAAATGTTTATGCAGACGCTTTAATGCCTTTTGTTAGGGTGTTTTTTTAAAATGATGACAAAAAAATTCAAAATCAGTTTTTTAGAATTTTTGCCAATCGCTATAGCATTTACTTTATTTACAATTATTGGTACAATATCTCATGAATATGGACATATTGTCGTTGCTAAATATTTAGGTTATGAGACAGAGCTTCACTATGGAAGTATGAATTACAATCGTAGCCAAGAAGAAATACAATTTGGAGAAATCTATGAAAAGTATAAGTTTTCAATTCAAAATAATGAAGAATTTCCAGAAAAAGCGAGATATCAAAAATTAGCTAAAAAATTATATTATGATAATCTTTTTATAGCTATTGGCGGACCATTTCAAACAATCCTTACTGGAACAATTGGACTAATTTTGTTATTATTTAGAAGAAAAAAAATTCTTCAAAACGGAATGAAATTTATTGATTGGTTGTATGTTTTTTTATCTCTTTTTTGGCTTAGAGAAGTTTGTAATTTAACAATGTCTGTTTATAGTTCAATTGTAAAAGGACAAAAAAGCTATTTTGGAGGCGATGAAAAAAACATTGCATTAATGCTTGATATTCCTCAAGGTAGTGTTGCAATTCCTTTAGCAATAATTGGACTTTGTATAGCTTTATTTGTAATTTTTAGAGTTATCCCAAAAGAGCAAAGAATGAGTTTTATTATAGGAGGAGTTTTAGGAGGAGTTACTGGCTTTATACTTTGGTTACAAATTTTAGGACCAATAATTCTGCCTTGATTAATACCTACTTCTAAACCATACCTTCATCCATTCGCGTTTTAAAATTAAAAACGAAACTTGTTCTGATAATTCCATAATATCGGTACCATCTAATTTTTTTACTTGATCTTCGGGAACATCAACAATGTAAAGCAAACTCAAATATTCGGCAAATTTGTATTGAATTAAACGATAGATTTTTTCGTGAAGTTGAATTTTAAGTTCATCAGGTTTAGTGCTTGGATGAAAATCTACAGGTTCATTTGCAAAATTGAAATCCTTATTTAGTTGCTCAATAAGTTTTTGGTACAAATTCTCTTTTTCTGCTTCTGATAGTAAGTGATCTGTTGATATTGGTGCTACATACATATTAAATTCCAATATTAAAATTCCAAATTTCAAACTTTAATAAAAAATCCCATTGGAATTTGGGATTTATAAAATTGGAATTTCTATTAAACATTTCTATTCATTAAGTTTTCTCCAAAAGCTTTTAACATCTGTTTTTTATCATTTGAAATATTCATTTTTTCTAAAGTTTCAAAGGCGCCAAAAGTGTATTCTTGAATGGCTTTTTGAGTAGCCTCAGATGCCTTTGTTTGATTAAAAATTGATTTTACAGATTCAATTTTATCGTTATTATCTGTTGGTTGTATTGAAAATAAATGTTTTAATTGCTCTTTTTCATCAGCATTAGAAAACTCCATTGCTTTCAAGTATAAATAGGTTTTTTTGTTTTCAATTATATCACCACCCACTTGTTTTCCAAAAGTTTCAGGATTGCCAAAAGCATCTAAATAATCGTCTTGTAGTTGAAAAGCTATTCCTAAATTCAAACCAAAATCATAAATCAAATTAGCATTTTCATCAGAAGTTTCAGCTACTATTGCTCCCATTTTCATGGCTGCTCCAACCAAAACAGCTGTTTTATATTCAATCATTTTTAGATATTCAGGAATTGTAACGTCATCTCTCGTTTCAAAATCGACATCATATTGTTGTCCTTCGCAAACTTCTAAAGCTGTTTTGCTGAACAATTTTGCTAGTTCTCTAAAAATCTTTGGTTCGTACTCTTCAAAATGTTGGTACGCCAAAATTAACATGGCATCACCAGAAAGAATCCCAGTATTAACATCCCATTTTTCATGCACTGTTTCGTTTCCTCTTCGCAACGGAGCATCATCCATAATATCATCATGAACTAATGAAAAATTATGAAAAACCTCAATTGCTGTTGCTGCTGCTAATGCTTTTTTACAATCCACATTAAAAACCTCTGTTGCCATTAATGTTAAAATTGGTCGCATTCTTTTTCCGCCTAAATGCAGAATGTATTCAATGGGTTCATAAAGATTTTTTGGTTCTTTATTCAAATGTAATTCTGTAAAATATACTGAAATAAGTTCTTGATAGTAAGAAAGTGCGTGCATTAATTCTGAGTTTAAAGTTTAAAGTTTCAGGTTCTACAAAGAACGTTAAAAAAACTTGAAACTTAAAACTTGAAATTTTATCAAATGTTAAATTTATGTAAATACATAGGAAACTATTTTTGTATTCAAAGTTTCCAATTTATATTTGCAATCAAAATAATAGAATCCTGTAGAATTAGATTCTCAAACAATTATTAAAAGATACTGAAACAAGTTCAGCATATTATGAAATCGCCATAAACACCAGTTTGCGAATGCAAACACTAATGAAAATAGCGATACATATGCACCAAAAAAAAATAATATTTACATATGAAAGAAAAAATCATCAAAAAAGCAACAGATATGTTCTTGAAACTCGGTTTTAAGAGTGTTACAATGGATGATATTGCTTGTGAAATGGGTATTTCTAAAAAAACAATTTATAAATATTTTAACAACAAAGAAAAACTTATAGAAGAAGGAACAGAAGTAATTCATCAAAAGATTCATGCGCTAATGGACGATGTAGTGAGCAAAAACTTTAATTCCATAGAAGAAAATTTTGAAATGCGTAAGATGTTTAAAGAAATGTTTCAATCCTTTGATCATTCTCCAGCTTATCAATTGAAAAAACATTATCCTGAAATTTATGAAAAAATGATGGCAAATGAAATTGAAGATTGCAATAAAATGTTTTCTCAAAATATTGTAAAAGGAATTCAACAAGGACTTTATAGGCAAGAAACTGACGTTGAATCAGCTACAAAATTCTATTACACGCTTATTTTTTCTATAAACGAAAACACACAATTAGAAAGCGATGCCTACAAACTAGAAGGAAAAGCACTAGAATATCACACAAGAGCTATAGCAACAGCAAAGGGAATAATAGAATTAGAAAAACAATTATTAAACTACATATAATCATCAATCCATGAAAAACAAAATCGTTCTAACCTTACTTTTCTTTGCTTCAATTTTGCAAGCACAAGAACAAAAAGAGAGTTACTCGTTCTCTCTAAAACAAGCCATTGAACATGCTGTTCAAAACAATTATTCTGTGGTAAACGCCAATAGAGATATTGAAGCTGCAAAACAAAAAAAATGGGAAACAACTACAATGGGGTTGCCCCAAATTAATGGAGCGGTTGGCTATCAAAATAATTTTAAATTACAAACCAACATTATAGATTTTGGTGGTGTTCCAACAGCATTAACTTTTGGTACTAAACACAATATGAATGCTGCCGCCACATTGAGTCAATTAATTTTTGATGGTTCTTATTTGGTGGGATTACAATCGGCTAAAACCTATTTAAAAATTTCTGAAAATGCTAAAATCAAAACAGCTCAAGAAATTAAAGAGATTGTTATCAATTCTTATGGCAATGTTCTTCTGGCTGATGAAAGTATTTTGATTCTTCAAAAAAACAAAGGTATTTTAGAAAAAACATTATCCGATACTAAAGAAATCTACAAAAACGGATTGATTGAAGAAGAAAATATAGAACAATTACAGATTACCTTAGCATCAATTAATAGCTCGTTAGAAAACGTAAAACGCCAAAAAACAATTGCAAATAACATGATGAAATTGTTACTAGGAATTAACTTAGATAAAGAATTAAAACTTACAGATACGCTAAACAACTTAACACAAAATAATGTTGACTTGGCTATTTTAAAAGAGGAGTTTAATGTTACAAACAATATTGATTATCAAATAGGTCAAAATCTTCAAACTAGTAAAGAGTTACTTTTAAAGTTAGAAAAAAGTAAAGCGCTACCATCACTTGGAGCAGCGGTAAATTTTGGTTACAATTCCTTTGGAAACGAATTCAATTTTTTAAACCAAGATCAAAAGTGGTTTAATTATTCCAACCTTGGCATTAATTTAAACGTTCCTATTTTTAGTAGTTTCGGAAGAAGTTCTAGAACACAACAAGCAAAAATTGCTTTAGAACAATCGAAAACACAATTAACAGAAACCGAACAAAAATTGAAACTACAATTTGAAAAAGCTAAAAGCGATTACGAATTTTGCTTAGAACAATTAAATACTTCTAAAAGCAATTTGAATTTAGCCGAACGAATTGAAAACAAAAATCAAATCAAATTTACTGAAGGTATAGCAAGTAGTTTTGATTTAACAAAAGCTCAAGAACAATTGTATGCTTCACAACAAAATTATCTTCAGGCAATGCTCGATGTAATCAATAAAAAAGCAACTTTAGAAAAATTATTAAACAAAAACTAATCTCAAAATAATATGAAATCGAAAAGTCACGAATTCCAAAAAATAAAAGTCATGAGTAAAAAAATACTTTTAATCATTATAATAGCATTCTCGGTATTGTCTTGCTCCAAAAAAGAGAACACCACAACAATTGATGAATTAATTAAAGCAGGAAATGTAAAAGATCTTCAAACAAAAAAAGGTCTTATTCAGGCAGATTTAGCCAAAATTGATGAAGCACTTTCAAAATTAGTCGATGTAAAAAATCAAGAAGCTTTAGTGTCTGTGCTAACGTTAAAAGACACTACCTTTAGTCATTATTTAGAAATTCAAGGAAATGTAGATACTAAAGAAAACATTCTTGTTCAACCAGAATTTAGCGGAAACCTTTCTTCTTTAACAGTAAAAGCAGGTCAAAGAGTTTCTAAAGGACAAATCCTTGCTAGGGTTGATGATGCTGGTATGAGTCAACAATTAGCAAGTTTAGAAAACCAATATGCCTTAGCAAAAACATCGTTTGAAAGACAAAAAAATCTTTGGGATAAAAAAATTGGTTCTGAAATTCAATTTCTTCAAGCTCAAACTCAAATGATTTCTGCACAAAAAGCAGTGGCACAAATGAGAGCACAAGTATCTAAAACAGTAATTCGTGCTCCATTTAGCGGAACAATAGATGAAGTTTTTGTTGAAAAAGGGCAAATTGTAGCACCAAGTCCACAAGGTTTAATGCGAATTGTAAACTTATCTAACATGTATGTTTCTACCTCTGTACCTGAAACCTACATTGGCAAATTAAAAGTAGGTACCGTAGTAGATGTTTTCTTAACTTCTCTAGGAAAAACCTACAAAGGGAAAGTGAGACAGGTTGGAAACTTTATCAATCCAAACAACAGAAGTTTTGGTATTGAAGTAAGTGTGCCAAATCCTGAAAATTTATTGCGCCCTAACCAAGTTGCTAAACTTAAGATCATTGATTATACAAGCAAAAATGCAATTGTAGTGCCAACAAATGTGGTGCAAGAAGACGGAACTGGAAACAAATTTGTTTTCTCGGTAACAAATTCAAATGGCAAAACTGGTACTGCTAAAAAAGTGCTAGTAAAAGTTGGAAAATCATCAGATAATGTAACCGAAATTGTAAGCGGTTTATCAACAAATGACCTCATTGTAACCGAAGGTGTAAATAGTATTGCTGACGGAATGAAATTGAATTTCTAAAATATAATTGTTTCAAGTTTAAGGTTTCAAGCTGTTCTCAAAACGCTTAACCCTGAAACTTGAAACCTGAAACTAAAAATATGTCACATCAAAACAAAGAATTCAGTATATCAAGTTGGGCAGTTGACAATCGAGTTACTGTTTATATCTTGACCTTATTAATTGTTATTACAGGTGTAATTGCCTATTTAACAATGCCTCGTGAAGATTTTCCAGAAATCATTGAGAACAAAGTTTATATTTCTTCTGTCTTTCCGGGAAACTCCGCCGAAGATGTTGAAAAATTAGTTATAAAACCACTCGAAAAAGAGTTCAAAAACATTTCGGGTGTTGAAAAAATTACGTCTAGTTCGTTTCAAGATTATGGTATGATAATCGTTGAATTTGGTGATAAAATTAGAATCGAAGAGGCTAAGACTAAAATAAAAGATAAAGTTGATTTTTCTAAAGCAGATACCGATTGGCCAAATTTAGACAACGGAAGTAAAGTAGAACCAAACGTTTTTGAACTTAACATTTCAGAAGAGGTGCCTATTTTAAATATCAATTTGCAAGGAAATTATACTACACAACAACTTAAAAAATATGGCGAATTACTTCAAGATGATATTGAAGAAATTCCAGAAGTTAAAAAAGTAGAGATACTTGGAGTTGATGATAAAGAAGTAGAAATTGCTGTAGATATCTTCAAAATGACAGCAGCACAAGTTTCTTTTGATGAAATTCAAAATGCTGTAAAATACGAAAATATGACGCTTTCTGGCGGAAATTTAATTTCGCAAGGTTCCAGAAATAATATTAGAATTGTTGGTGAAATTAAAAATCCTAAAGAATTAGAAAATATCATAATCAAATCTTATGGTGGCGCAGTTTATCTAAAAGATATTGCAACAATCAGTTTCAAGGAAAAAGAAAAAACAACTTATGCTCGAGAAAAAGGAACTGAAGTTGTAATGTTGAATGTGAAAAAACGTTCTAATCAAAACATGATTTCGGCTATTGAGCAAGTAAAAGAAAAACTGGAAAAGGCGGAAACTTCATATTTGCCATCTAATTTAAAACTAACACTTTCTAACGATCAATCGTCACGTGTTGAACACCAAGTTAGCGAACTATCAAACCACATTATTTTTGGTATTGTGCTAGTAATGATTGTGTTAATGTTTACCATGGGATTACGAAATTCACTTTTCGTTGGCGCAGCAATTCCACTTTCTATGTTGATGGCTTTCAGTATTCTTTCCATGTTTGGATTGACCTTAAATACCATGGTTCTTTTCGGATTGGTAATGGGATTAGGAATGCTTGTTGACGACGGAATCGTGGTTGTAGACAACGTTTTTGCCAACATGAAAAAAGGAATGGACAGAGTTACCGCTTCCAAAATTGGTATTGGCGAAATTGCTTGGCCTGTAATATCCTCAACAGCTACAACACTTATGGCGTTTTTACCCTTTGCATTGTGGCCAGGAACGATGGGTAAATTCATGAAATATTTCCCAATTACGTTGACAGTTACACTTACGGCTTCATTATTTGTGGCAATGGTTGTAAATGCAGCTATGACAGGGGGTTCTATGGCTATTGAAGATAAAAATGTTTCTAAAAAATCGGCTAAATTATATACCATTATATTTAGTGTTCTTGGAATTGTTTTTGTTATTTTAGGACATTTAACAAATTCTACTTTTGCAAAAGCAATCGGTCATTTAGCAATTATTTCATTAGGATTAATGTGGTTGTATAAACTAAAATTATACCAATGGACACAAGATTTTCAGCATAACTTTTTTCCAAAAATGGAAGACAAGTACAAAAATTTCTTGGCTAAGATTTTAACAGGCAAAAAAGCTTGGTTTGCTTTAGCTGGAATTATTGGTTTGTTATTTTTCTCCTTTATTTTACTTGTAATTTTCCCAAGAAAAGTGTTGTTTTTTCCAGAAAACACGCCAAATCAAGTGATTACTTATATAGAATATCCACAAGGAACAGACATTCAAAAAACCAATAAAGCAACATTATTTGTAGAAAAACAAGTAATTGAAATTTTGAGTAAATATGTTGATGAAACTACCAAAGAAAACTTTTTGGCAGAATCAATTGTTTCTCAAGTGGGTGTTGGCGCAGGAAATCCAAATGTTGATGCAGGTTCAGCATCGGAAACACCTTTTAAAGGAAAAGTAACCGTAAATTTCTCTGAATTCAAATTCCGTCAAGGCATTGATACCAATGTTATTTTAGAAGAAATTCGCGCTAAAGTAAAAGGAATTGCAGGTGCAACAGTTACGGTTGAAAAAGATTCAAATGGTCCGCCAGCAGGTTATCCAATTAGTATTCAACTTACAGGAACTGACTATGATTTGATGTTGAAAGAAGCCGACAAAATGATTGCTTTTATCAACGCTAAAAACATTCCAGGAATTGAGCGTTTAAGTGTTGATGTTAACAAAGAAAGTCCAGAATTGGAAGTAAAAGTCGATAGAGTTAGCGCAGGAAGTTTGGGTGTTTCAACAGGTCAATTAGGTTTCAATTTGCGTCGTTCGGTTTATGGTCAAGAAATCTCTACTTATAAAGAAGGTGACGACGATTATAATATTACGATGCGCATGCAAGACGATCAACGCAAGAACGAAAATGTATTGTTCAATCAATCATTAACGTTTAGAAATCAGAACAATGGTCAGATGATGCAAGTGCCAATTTCGGCAGTTTCACAAACAGAAAAAACCACTACTTACAACCAAATCAAAAGAAAAAACCAAAAGCGAATCATGACGGTTTATTCTAATGTTTTAACAGGTTTTAATGGTGATGAAATTACAAAACAAATTCAAACGGAATTAAAAGGTTATGAATTACCAAAAACAGTAACTTATTCGTTTTCAGGAGTTCAAGAAGAACAAGGGAAAAACCAAAATTTCTTGATGTACGCGCTGTTTTTAGCCTTGGCAGGAATCACAATTATTATTGTTTTACAATTTAATTCGGTTTCTAAAACAATGGTAATTCTATTTACAGTTATCTTGAGTTTTAGTGGTGTCTTCTATGGATATGTTATTGCAAATATGGATTTCGTAATACTAATGACCATGATGGGAATCATTTCTCTTGCCGGAATTGTGGTAAAAAACGGAATTGTATTGATGGACTTCTTTGTGCTTTTATTAGATAAAAAAGTTGCCGAAAAACACCTAAATAGCCATGACGATTTATCATTAGAAGAAATAAAAGAAGTAATCATAGAATCAGGAAAATCGCGTTTACGTCCAGTATTATTAACGGCTTTAACCGCAGTTCTAGGATTAATTCCATTAGCAATTGGATTGAACTTTGACTTCTTTTCTTTAATTACAGACTTAAATCCACATATATTTATTGGTGGAGATAACGTAATGTTTTGGGGGCCATTAGCATGGACGATAATCTTCGGATTAACCTATGCCACTGTTTTAACTTTGATTATGGTTCCAGTCATGTTCTACTTAGTAAAACGAGTAAAATATAAATTGAGAGATAGAAGAGAAAACAGAAGAATTGCAACTGAAGATTAATAAAATTGTTTAAACTAAAAAAGCTCCGAATATTCATTCTTCGGAGCTTTTTTGCTTTATAAATGATTTCTATTATTTTAAAAGTGCATCAAGTTGCTCTTGTAATTTAGGGTTAGAAGGTCTATCAGCATCAGCATTTACCACTTTTCCAGTAGGATCAATTAATATAAATCTAGGTATAGAATTAATTCCAAACGCTTTTATAAAATCAGACATCCAATTTTTATCTGCATACAATTGGATTCCGCCAAGTTGTTTTTCAACTACAAACTTTTTCCACTTCTCATAATCTTTTTGCTCGTCAACAGAAATACTTACAAAAGCAATTTTTTTATCGTGATATTTCTCTTCAATTTTTTTCAACGATGGAATTTCAGCTCTACAAGGTCCACACCAAGTAGCCCAAACATCAATATAAACATATTTTCCTCTCAAGTCTCCTAACTTAGTTTTTCCACCAGCATGGTTCTCATAATCAAAATCAGGAGCTACTGCATTATTTAATTTTTTATTTGCTTTACTTTGATTGTAATATTGTTTTAACCCTTTTAGGTTCATTTCGATATTTTGCTTTTGATTTTCTGTGAATTTAGCATCTAACTTCGCTTTTTCTAAACGTTCAATGTCTAATTTCTGTTTCGTTGTAGTCGCTTTTGTAAATTCTTCTTCACTTAAAGCAAGTACTTCATCATAATTAAATTTTTCTTCAATTAATGCTGATTGAGCTAAAAAATTGTTTTCATCAGCACCTTTACCTTTAAAAACAATAGTTTCATCAAACTCTTTTGCATCCATTGTTAATTTTAAATCATATCCGTTTTTTAAAAATAATTGTGCATATTCTGCACCATCAAACATCATATAATCACCATCAGCTACTTCAAACGAAGCTTCAAAAATTCCTTTATCATTAACTTTAATTTCTTTAATTGTTCTGTTTGCCGGGGTATTGATGTAAATAACATCACCGTTTCTATTAGCAATTTCTGCTTTAAACTTTACTACATTATCTTGCCCAAAGCTTACATTTGATAAAATAAGCGCAAATAAAAAGATTCCAATTTTTTTCATATCATTAATTTTTATTTAATTGAAATCAAATGTAGTTAAATTTATTTACCCTCAATTATTCATTATGAAAATATTAGTGTTTATTTCGGATGAAGTTTTTTACTTTTGCAATCGAGACCTAAAGTCTAATTGTTATTTATAAAAAAATTATTCCAAATGTATAGAAGTCATAATTGTGGTGAGTTAAATGCCTCACATAGTAATCAAGAAGTTACACTTGCTGGTTGGGTACAAAAATCAAGAGATAAAGGGTTCATGAATTGGGTTGATTTGCGCGACCGTTATGGAATAACACAATTATTATTTGACGAAAGTCGTTCAGAAAAATCGGTTTTTGAATTGGCTAAAACTCTTGGAAGAGAATTTGTAGTTCAAGTAAAAGGAACTGTAATTGAGCGTGAAGCCAAAAATAAAAATATCCCAACAGGCGAAATTGAAATTCTTGTAAAAGAAATGACCATTCTAAATGCATCGTTAACGCCACCTTTTACCATTGAAGATGAAACCGACGGTGGTGAAGACATTAGAATGAAATACCGTTATTTAGATATTCGTAGAAATCCAGTAAAAAACAGTTTGTTGTTTCGTCATAAGGTAGCACAAGCGGTAAGAAATTATCTTTCAGATTTAGATTTTTGTGAAGTAGAAACACCTTATTTAATTAAATCAACTCCAGAAGGCGCAAGAGATTTTGTAGTGCCAAGCAGAATGAATGAAGGTCAATTTTATGCTTTGCCACAATCGCCACAAACCTTTAAACAACTTTTGATGGTTGGCGGAATGGATAAATATTTTCAAATTGTAAAATGTTTCCGTGACGAAGATTTACGTGCCGACAGACAACCCGAATTTACACAAATCGATTGCGAAATGGCATTTGTAGAACAAGAAGATATACTGAATGTTTTTGAAGGATTAACGCGTCATTTACTAAAAGAAATAAAAGGTATTGAAGTAGAAAAATTCCCAAGAATTACCTATGATTATGCCATGAAAACTTATGGTAATGACAAACCAGATATTCGTTTTGATATGAAATTTGGCGAGTTAAATGAAGTAACGCAACACAAAGATTTTCCAGTTTTCAATTCGGCTGAATTGGTAGTTGGAATTGCCGCTCCAAATTGTGCAACCTATACTCGTAAAGAAATTGATGCTTTAATTGATTGGGTAAAACGTCCACAAGTTGGTGCATCAGGAATGGTATATGTAAAATGTGAAGCTGATGGAACCTACAAATCATCTGTAGATAAATTCTACAATCAAGAAGATTTAGCAAAATGGGCAGAAATTACTGGTGCAAAAGCTGGCGATATGATTTTGGTACTTTCTGGTCCAGCTGACAAAACACGTGCGCAACTTTCAGCTTTAAGAATGGAATTAGCAACAAGATTAGGATTAAGAAATCCTGCAGAATTTGCTCCTTTATGGGTGGTAGATTTTCCATTGTTAGAATTAGATGAAGAAAGCGGCAGATGGCACGCCATGCACCATCCATTCACATCTCCAAAACCAGAAGACATGGCATTGTTAGCAACCAATCCAGGAAAAGTTCGTGCCAATGCTTACGATATGGTTTTGAACGGAAATGAAATTGGTGGTGGTTCAATCAGAATTCACGACAAAGGGACACAGCAATTAATGTTTAAATATTTAGGATTTACTGAAGAAGAAGCTCGTAATCAGTTTGGTTTTTTGATGGACGCCTTCCAGTTTGGAGCGCCACCACACGGAGGTTTAGCCTTTGGATTGGATAGATTGGTAGCCATTCTTGGAGGTCAAGAAACCATTCGTGATTTTATTGCCTTCCCAAAAAACAATTCAGGAAGAGACGTTATGATTGATGCTCCATCTGTAATTGATGATGCTCAATTAAAAGAATTACATATAAAAGTGGAATTGAAGTAATTACTATCAAATTAGCAACTATTTTAATATTTATAAATAGTTGCTTTTTTTATGCAATTTAAATACAATATCAAAATATTTCCTTGAATATCATTCAATTATAATTTTAAATTATTGTAAATTTTTTAAACTTTTATTTAATTTTTGTTTGCTATGTCATAATTAAGTATATCTTTGACCATTATTAATTTTTTTACATTACAAAATGCGCACAGGTACAGTTAAATTTTTCAATGAGTCAAAAGGTTACGGATTCATTACAGATGATGAAAATGGAAAAGACATTTTCGTTCACGCTACAGGTATTAAAGCTGAAAACTTAAACGAAGGAGACAAAGTTTCTTACGAAGAAGAAGAAGGAAGAAAAGGTAAAGTAGCTGCTCAAGTAGTAGTTATCGAAGACTAATATATATTATTTTTTGATTGCCTAAATTGTTAAACGCTCTGAAAATTTCAGAGCGTTTTTTTGTTTTTAAAAATATTATTTAGAATAAGTTTAAATAAACAATTTTAACGCATAAATAACAAACGTTTATCTAATGATTTTTGAGAATTAAATAATGCAATGTATATTTGTGGCTATTTTACAAATACTAACTTTTAGAGACATGCCATCTACTCAAATTGATTATTTACCAATCTTAATGCAAGCTGGGCTAGCAATAGGATTTGTTGTAGCAACCATTATTGGTTCTAGTTTTCTTGGACCAAAAAGACATTCTAAAAACAAAGATAAAAACTTTGAGTGCGGTATTGAATCTGTAGGAAATGCCCGTATTCCTTTTTCTGTAAAATATTTTCTTGTTGCCATACTTTTTGTACTTTTTGATGTAGAGGTAATTTTCTTATATCCATGGGCAGTAAATTTTAGAGAATTAGGAATAGACGGAATGATCAAAATGGTTATTTTTATGTTGTTACTTTTAGTTGGTTTCTTCTACATAATCAAGAAGAAAGCATTAGAGTGGGAATAGATTAATTACGACTCGAGCGTAAGCGAACAGATGTAATAATTATAAATTACGAATTATAAATGAGTGATTCTAAAACAAAAATGGTTGCTCCACCAGAAGGAGTAACAGGTGAAGGATTCTTCGCTACTAAACTAAATGATGTGGTTGGATTGGCAAGAGCAAATTCGCTTTGGCCTTTACCTTTCGCAACTTCTTGCTGTGGTATTGAGTTCATGGCAACTATGGCTTCACATTATGATTTAGCACGATTTGGTTCTGAAAGAGTAAGCTTTTCTCCTCGTCAAGCGGATATGCTTATGGTTATGGGGACCATTTCTAAAAAAATGGCTCCTATTTTACGCCAAGTTTACGAACAAATGTCTGAACCTCGTTGGGTGATTTCTGTTGGTGCTTGTGCATGTTCAGGAGGTATTTTTGATACGTATTCTGTTTTACAAGGAATAGACAAAGTTATTCCAGTAGATGTTTACGTGCCTGGTTGTCCTCCAAGACCAGAACAAATTGTGGATGGCGTCATGCAATTACAAGAATTGGTAAAGAACGAATCGGTACGCCGAAGAAATTCTCCAGAATATAAAGAATTATTAGCTTCTTACAACCTATAATATGGCTTTAGAAACGGCATACATACAAGAAAAAATGACTCAAAAATTTGGAAACAAAGTTCTAAATTTTTCTATGAGTAGAGATGTTTTTTCATTCGAAGCTAGTTCAGATGCTATCTACGAAGTAATTAGAACTTTAAAAACAGAAGCCGATTTGAATTTTCACTTCTTAACCGATTTATGTGGAGTTCACTATCCAGACCATGATGAAAATCATCAGTTTGCTGTAGTCTATCATTTGCATAATTGGGTTGAAAACGTTAGAATAAGAATAACAACTTATCTTAATGGCGCAAATCCTGAAGTTCATTCCATGACCGATTTATTTCTTTGCACCAATTGGATGGAAAGAGAAACTTTCGATTTTTATGGAATCAATTTTATAGGACACCCACAATTGAAACGTATTTTGAATATGGATGAAATGGTATCTTTCCCAATGCGAAAAGAATTTCCAATGGAAGATAGCGGAAGAACCGATAAAGACGACCGTTTCTTTGGAAGAACGGCACAAAAACTATAAAACAAAATAAATAATTCAACATTATAAAATGTCAGACTTATTATTATTACCAGAGCATCGATATGCCAAAGTTATTGAACAAACTCGCAACGAAGATGGTAGCGAGCTTTCCATATTAAATCTTGGCCCAACGCATCCAGCAACACATGGTATTTTTCAAAATATCTTACTTATGGATGGTGAAAAAATTCTTGATGCCGAACCAACCATTGGATACATTCATCGTGCTTTTGAAAAAATTGCCGAAAATCGACCATTTTATCAAGTAACCGTTTTAACAGACAGAATGAACTATTGTTCTTCTCCTATTAATAACATGGCTTGGTGGATGACGGTTGAAAAGTTATTAGAAATTGAAGTCCCAAAAAGAGCTCAATATTTAAGAGTTATCGTAATGGAATTGGCTCGTATAACCGATCACTTAATTTGTAATTCCATTCTTGGAGTGGATACTGGAGCTTATACTGGTTTTCTTTATGTATTCCAATTTAGAGAAAAAGTTTACGAAATCTACGAAGAAATTTGTGGTGCTCGTCTAACAACCAATATGGGTAGAATTGGCGGTTTCGAAAGAGATTGGTCAGAAGCTGCTTTCAAAAAATTAGACACTTTTTTAACAGATTTCCCAGTTGCTTGGAAAGAATTTGAAAACCTTTTCGAAAGAAATAGAATTTTCATTGATAGAACTGTGAATGTTGGACCTATTACCGCTGAAAGCGCCATGCAATATGGATTAACAGGTCCAAATCTTCGTGCTGCCGGAATCGATTATGATGTAAGAAAAGCACAACCTTATTCTTCTTATGAAGATTTTGAATTTGATATTCCAGTAGGAAAATCAGGCGATACTTACGATAGATTTTGTGTTAGAAATGCCGAAGTTTGGCAAAGTTTAAGCATCATCAAACAAGCATTGGCTAAATTACCAGATGGCCCAATCCACGCTGATGTACCTGATTATTATTTGCCTCCAAAAGAAGACGTTTACCATAATATGGAAAGCTTAATTTATCACTTTAAAATTGTGATGGGTGAAGTTCCAGTTCCTGTGGCAGAAATTTATCATCCAGTAGAAGGCGGCAATGGAGAATTAGGATTTTATTTAATAACCGATGGAAGCAGAACGCCATATCGTTTACACTTTAGAAGACCTTGCTTTATATACTATCAAGCTTATACAGAAATGATTAAAGGCGGAATGTTATCCGATGCCATCGTAATATTATCAAGTTTAAATGTAATTGCAGGCGAATTAGACGCATAAGAAGAAAGATTGCAGAATGCAGATTTTAGATTAC
>JAIFLT010000129.1 GCA_020048955.1 Flavobacterium sp. | reverse complement strand
TTTTTGTTTTCGGGGTGTAGCGTAGCCCGGTTATCGCGCCTGCTTTGGGAGCAGGAGGCCGCAGGTTCGAATCCTGCCACCCCGACTTTTAGTAGTTATTATTAAAAATGGTTCCATAGCTCAGCTGGATAGAGCAACGCACTTCTAATGCGTAGGTCGAAGGTTCGAATCCTTCTGGGATCACACTGTAGACCTTCTTGAAAAAGAAGGTTTTTTTGTTTTATTATATTGAAGTCGTTTAAACTTTTTTCAATTGGCTGCAAAATTGTATTTTTATCCCATATTTCATCTTTTTTTAATTCCGTAGCACAACTATGCAATGAAAAAAAGCTAAAATCTGAAACAAGAACCCAAATTTTTCGCTTCAATCAAAAAAGTTTAAACAACTTCATTTCATAAATTATCAAAATAAATATTTTTAGATGAAATTCAAGAGTTATTTTTTATCAATCTTCACTTTGCTAATTCTATTTAGTTGTAAATCAACCAAATCTTTAAAAGGAAGTTCAAACTCTATTTATAATGGAATTAATGATACTACATTTGTGAAATTAATAGATTTCAGTTCCGATTTTGTTATAGATATGAAGTATGCCACAAAGGATAATTTCCTTAAAAACAAAGTTTACGACTGTGATGAATGTTATTTAAGATTGAAAACTGTCAAAAGTCTTGTTCAAGCCAATGAAGAATTTATAGCTTTAGGTTATAGAATAAAGCTATTTGACTGTTATAGACCTCTTGATATTCAAAAAAAAATGTGGGCTATTATTCCAAACACAGATTATGTAGCCAATCCGGCTAAAGGATCTATTCACAATAGAGGAGGGGCAGTAGATATTACCTTGATAGATAAAAAAGGAAAAGAATTAGATATGGGAACCTCATTTGATTTTTTTGGACCAGAAGCCAGCCACAATTATCAAGATATTTCTAAAAAAATAAGAAAAAACAGAACTTTACTCAAATCTGTGATGCTTAAACATAATTTTAAATCCTTTGATTCTGAGTGGTGGCATTACAATTTAATTGATAGCAATAAAGATAAATTAGCCAATTTTAAATGGAATTGCAATTAATTTATTCAACACATTTTAAATAATTAATGAAATAATTATCTGGGGCATAAGTTTTTTTATCAACTTCTGAAGCCAACTCGCTCATACAAACATAATCTATTGCTTCACCAACATATTTTATTCTTATAAATGAGATTGGAGAAGTTTTTAACTCCTCAAAATTATCTTTTACAAAAAGAAAATAACCATTTAATAGTCTAATAGTTTCTTTTTCATTTATAACTGCATTGCCACAAGTATCGGTTTCGGCAGCTATTAATGTTACAATTTTACCATTTGTTAGTTGGATATAAATTTTAGAATTTTTATCAAAACATTTTGCCGCAATAAATTCTGAACTTTTACTTATCAATTGCATGTTTAAAGACAAAAGTCCTTCAGCATTAATCAAAGAAAAGAAAATAGATGTTTGGCTGTTTCCAAAAACTCTTTCGTGCATTAAATATTCTTTGGTTGATTTATAAGTTCCTATACTATCTGTAACATTAGAACTGTATTCACAATCGGTTTGAGCAGATGAAATCAATGAAAATGTTAGAAAGGAAATGATTACAATTATCTTTTTCATTTAGCAATTTATTTTGGTGCAAAGTAAAACTATTTTATTTTCATTTTTATCTGTTGTAAAAAAACAAAATTGATTTCCACCGTCTTTTATGTTCCATTTTTTTCTGATATTTTCAACCTTATCGGGAAAATTCCTCACGGTTACATTCATTTTTTTGTTACTAAAATTTTCAATCATCTCTTTTTTAGTATAGTTAACTATCCATTCTATTTGAAAACTTCTTCCAGGAAATGCAATTAATGACTCTGATGTATATAGATGAGAATGTTTATGTAATTTGTCTAAAGAAAAAAAACTAGCAATTTGATTAAAACCACCCGATTTCATGATGGCACTATTGGGCTCGTAAAGGTATTTTTTTGGAAATTCGAAATTGACCATGCTTGCAGAATTCCAAGTAAATTCAAAAATCTCTTCCTTTTGTTTAGTATAGTTGACCGTTTTAATAGCTATTTCACTGCTGTAGTCTTTTTCAATAATCCAAAGAAGCTCTTTGACCTCGTTCTCTAGTGCTAGAATATGAATTTGTTTTACATTTTTTAATTCTTGTAATCCTGCAGAAATGTCTAATATTGGTGCTGTTTTTATTAAAACAGTATTGGAATATTTAAAATAAATGTCTTGTAAATTGGGAACATTAGGCAAACAATCTTTTAGCATAAAAACTTTACCTTTAGCATCATTTCTTCTTGAAGGATCGATGTAAATCCAATCAAACTTTTGATTTAATTGTTTTAAAGTAATTAGACTGTCACCCGCAATGCAATTAATATTTAAAGCATCTAGTTGTTTAAAATTATGTGAAACAATTTCAGATAATTCGGAGTTGATTTCGCAATGAACGATGTGTTCAATTTTTTTTGAAAAATGATAATCATCAATACCAAATCCGCCTGTTAAATCTATCAAACTGGTGCCAGAAACAATATTAGATTTATATTTTGCTGCAACTTCTGATGATGTTTGCTCAATTGAAATTTTACTTGGATAGATAATGTTTTTGCCATTAAACCAAGTGGGAAGTTTGTCTTTAGATTTAGTTCGAGATTCTATTTGATTTAATACAATTTTAAAGTCAATTTGTGAAAATGGATTTTTTTTTAGAGCTAATTTATTGGTGTCTAATCCTGTATTTTCAAGTATAAAATTTTGAATATCAGAATTTAAAATTTTGTCAAATAGCATCATTAAAATCTAGGAATTATAAATTTTTAGTTAAGATTTTAACTATTTTATTTTCAGGAAAAAACTCTTTACCTATTACTTTCAACGTGGTGTAAAGAGGAACTGCGATGATCATTCCGGTTATTCCAAAAAGCATTCCAATGATTAAAATCACTAAAAATATTTCTAAAGGATGTGAATTTACACTTTTAGAAAAAATAATTGGAGAGGAAATGTTGTTATCAATCAATTGAACGATAAAAAATCCTATCGAAACATAAATTGTTGTTGGGAGAATAACTTCTTGAAAATCGCTACCTATATTGCTTAACATAGTTAGAATTCCTGCTAAAATTGAAGCAATAAAAGGTCCAATATAAGGTATTACATTTAAGAGACCACACAAAAAGGCAATTACTATGGCATTTTCAACACCAAAAATTAATAATACAATGAGGTATAGTATAAAAATAATTGAAAGTTGTAATAACAATCCAATAAAATATCGGGTAAGTAATAGTCTTGTTTTTTCAATAGAATTTAAAATTCGTTCTTCATGGTCGTTCGGAAGAATTTTTTTCATTCCAACTATAAATTGAACTTTATCTTTTAGAAAAAAGAAGCTTATAAAAAAAACGGAGACTAAGCCAATTCCAAAGCTACTAATAGTTCCTATAATTGAATTAAAAAAATCAGTTAAAAAATTGAAATTTAATTTAGACGTGAGGTCAGTTTCTTTGACTATTTTTTCAATCGCTATGTTGTGACTACTAAGGTAAATGTTTAGTTGATTATAAAGTTCAATTGATCTATTTTCAATTGATTTTGTGTCTAAAAGTGAAAGGTTTGTACTTTGAGATGTTATTAATGGTACAAAAAGCATTAATAAACCAATGATTAAAAGTAAAAACAATAGCATAGTAGCTACAACAGCCAAGCTATTTGAAAATTTCAATCGTCTTCTTAAAAACTCTATAATTGGATTGGCAATCATAGAGAAAATTACGGCAACAACTAGATAAATAATTACTGTTTGAATCTGATAAATAAAATAGAGTGCAAGACAAACTAATGCTAAAATACCAATGGCTCTTAGAATTCCATTTGCTATGTTGTTTGATGTTATCATTTAATTTAGATTTTTTTGTAAAAATAAAAAACTCGTTCGCAAATGTAAACGAGTTTTTAGAATATTTTGCTTTTATTTTTTAGTTTCTAAAAGAAGTTCTAATGCCACCAACTTCAAATAGTGCATTTATTCTAGCTTTTTGATCTCATAAAAAAAAAAAATATTTTAGCATTAATTCTTAAAAATATAATTTAATATATTAGCACCCATTTTTAATGCTTTTTCCCTTACTTCTTTAGGGTCGTTATGCACATCGGCATCTTCCCAACCATCTCCCAAATCACATTCATAAGTGTATAGCAGCACCAATCGGTTATTTTCAAAAACACCAAAGGCTTGCGGTCTTTTACCATCGTGTTCGTGAATTTTTGGTAATCCGCCAGAAAAAATAAATGGACCTTGAAATATTGCGTGATTAGCAGGAATTTCTATTAAATTATTGTTTGGAAATATTTTCTTGATTTCTTTTCTTATGTATTCATCCATTCCAAAATTATCATCAATATGCAGAAACCCTCCCGAAAGCATGTAATTTCTTAAATTTATTATTTCAGCATCATTAAATAGAACATTTCCGTGACCAGTCATGTGAACAAATGGATAGGAAAACAAATCTGGACTTCCTGGCTCAACAGTTGCGGGTTTCGCCTTTATTTTAGTAGAAATGTTTTGGTTGGTGAACTTAATTAAATTAGGTAGTGAAGTAGGATTGGCATACCAATCGCCACCACCATTATATTTCAACAAAGCAATTTCTTGAGAAAAAGAAAAAGAGGAAACTAGAACTATAATTAAAAAAACTTTTTTCATTTAATTTATTCGTTTAATAAAACCACACTATGACAAGCTACAATGGCTGCTGTTTCTGTTCGTAATCTTGTTTTACCCAAAGATACAGGAATGTATTTATTTTCCAAAGCAAATTGAATTTCTTTTGAAGAAAAATCGCCTTCTGGGCCAATTAACAAAGTAACATTTTGATTACGAATTACTTCTTCCTTTAAAGATTTTTTATTTGAATCTTCACAATGGGCTATAAATTTTTGGCCAACAAAATCCTTTTTTATAAACTCTTTATACAAAATTGGTTCGTTCAATTTTGGAATATAATAATGCAAAGATTGTTTCATTGCTGTTTCAATAATTTTTTGAAATCGCTCGTTTTTAATGATTTTTCTTTCAGAATGTTCACAGATTATTGGTGTGATTTCTTGTATGCCAATTTCAGTAGCTTTCTCTAAAAACCATTCGTAGCGTTCGTTCATTTTGGTAGGAGCAACCGCTAAATGAAGTTGTACATTAGAAGGTTCCTGCTTTTCAAAGGAAAGAATAGCAACCGTACATTTTGAGTCTGATGCTAAAGCAATTTTTGTTTTAAATAAAAAACCTAAACCATTGGTTACAAATAAAATATCGCTTTCTTTTTTGCGTAATACTTTAATAATGTGTTTGCTTTCCTCTTTGTCAAAAACAAAAGAGGTATCTTTTTCAGAAATAGTAGGATTGTAAAATAATTGCATATTAAAATTCTATTCGTGCTTTAGAAACTATAGAAGCATCATTAAATTTTTTTTCAAGAAATTTATGATAACCCACAATTCCAATCATTGCGGCGTTATCTGTTGTGTATTCAAATTTTGGTATAAATGTTTTCCAGCCATATTTTCCTTCGGCATTTTTTAGAGTTTCTCTAATTCCAGAATTTGCAGAAACACCTCCGCCAATAGCAATTTGCTTAATTCCAGTTTGAGCTACAGCCATTTTCAATTTTTCCATCAATATTTCAATAATGGTGTGTTGAATTGAAGCACAAATATCAGCTTTATTTTCTTCAATAAAGTTTGTATTTTCAATAACATTTCTTTGAATAAAATATAAAATTTGGGTTTTTAATCCCGAAAAACTAAAGTTTAATCCATCAACCTTTGGTTTTGTAAATTGATATTTTTTTGGATTTCCTTCTTTTGCAAATTTATCAATCAAAGGTCCGCCAGGATAGGGAAGCCCCATTATTTTAGCCGATTTATCAAAAGCTTCTCCAACAGCATCATCGGTTGTTTCTCCAATGATTTCCATATTAAAAAAGCTGTTTACTTTAACAATTTGGGTATGTCCACCAGAAATGGTTAAAGCTAAAAAAGGAAATTCGGGTTTATCATAACCTTCTTCATCAATAAAGTGAGCTAAAATATGAGCGTGCATGTGATTAACTGCTATTATTGGTATATTTAGTGACAGTGACAGCGATTTTGCAAATGAGGTTCCAACCAAAAGTGACCCCATCAATCCTGGTCCTTGAGTAAAAGCAATGGCATTTAGTTGGTTTTTAGTAATATTTGCTCTCTTTAGAGCCCTATCAATTACCGGAACGATATTTTGTTGGTGCGCTCTTGAAGCTAATTCTGGCACAACTCCACCGTATTCCTCATGTATTTTTTGACCTGCAACAACATTAGATAAAACTATATTATTTCTTAAAACAGCAGCGGCAGTATCGTCGCAAGAGCTTTCAATAGCTAAGATAAAAACGTCATTTTTTGACATTAGGCACAATTTTTGAATTATATTTGAAATAACACTATAAATCGATTATTTTTACATCGTATACAAAAGTAACTATTTTCGAGGTTTCTTGTTCAATGCCAAAATTAAATTTTGAAAGAAAAAAAAGTAAATACTCCTTTTAAAAAAATTAGAAAAATAGTTTTTCGCATTTTTCTTGTTTTATTGTTTCTATTACTATTTACTTGTATTGTTCTTTCATTGCCAGCTGTGCAAACAAGAATTGCCCATTACTACACAGAGGAACTCAACAAACAATTTGGTACAAATATTTATGTAGATCAAGTTGAAGTAACAATATTTGGTAGTGTTCAGCTAAAAGGAGTTATGGTTAAAGATGAGCGAAAAGACACTCTAATTTTTGCTAAAAGAATTGTAACAAGTATCTTAGATTCTAAAAGATTATTAGAAGGTGATTTGCTTTTTGGTGCCATAAAAGCAGATGAATTGACCTTAAACGTAAAAACCTATAAAGGAGATAGAGACACTAATCTTGATAAGTTTGTAGCAGCATTTGACGATGACAAACCTTCATCGGGTAAGTTTTTAATGACTTCAGATAAAATTACTTTGGTTAATAGTCGATTTATATTACACGATTATAATAGAGAAAATCCAAAAGATGTAGATTTTAAAGCCCTCAATGTATCGGCAACAGATTTTAAAATTTTTGGACCCGATGTTTCTACTAACATAAAAGAAATGTCTTTTAAAGACCATCGAGGTTTATTTGTAGAAGACTTAAAATCTAAATTTACTTATACAAAAAAGAACATTAGATTAGAAGAAACTAGCATTAAAACCGAACAATCCAAATTTGAAGGTGAAGTTATTTTAAAATATGATCGTAAAGATTTTGCCGATTTTAATAACAAAGTAATTTTTGATGTAAATTCTAAAAGTGCAACTATTGCATCCAATGATATTCGCTATTTTTATGATGAATTGGGAAAAAATCAGATTTTCAATTTTAAAGGTAAAGTTGATGGTGCTTTAAATGATTTTACAATTAATAATTTGAAATTAAAAGATACCAAAAACTCCGAAATTGTTGGTGATGTAAATTTTAAAAATCTTTTCGCCAAAAAAGGAAAAGGAGAATTTTTCATGAAGGGTTCCTTTGATAAAGTAACTTCTAGTTATGAAAATCTTATTACCATTTTGCCTAATGTTTTAGGTAAAAAACTACCTTCATCTCTAAAGAAATTAGGGCAATTTAATCTAAATGGAGAGGCTGAAATTACTACTAAAAGTATCGATGCCGATATTAATTTGCAAACAAGATTAGGAAATGTTGCCTCAAAACTTTTAATGACCAATATAGATAACATTGACAATGCTTCCTATCTTGGTTCTTTAGTTTTAGATGATTTTGATGTAGGCAGTTTTTTAAACAGAAAGGATATTGGAAAAGTATCCATGAATGTTGACGTTGATGGTAAAGGATTTGTTGAAAAATATCTAGATACAAAGTTTTCGGGTGAGGTTAAAAGTATTCAGTATAATGGCTACACTTACAAAAATATTTTGGCTGATGGTAGCTTTAAAAAACCAATTTTTAAAGGCAGTATCAATGTAAATGATCCTAATCTATTTTTTGATTTTAATGGAATAGTTGACCTAAGTAAAAAAGAAAATATTTATGACTTTCACGCTAAAGTAGATTATGCTAATCTTAAAAAATTGAACTTCATGAGTGATGCGGTATCCGTTTTTAGAGGTGATGTTGTTATGAAAGTTACCGGAAGTAATCTCAATGACATGAAAGGTGATGTTAGCATTACTAATGCTTCTTATCAAAACCCTAAGGACATCTATTTCTTTGAAGATTTAAAGGTAAATTCGAGTTTTAATACAGAAAATATTCGCACAATTTCATTATATTCTCCAAACGAAGTTAGTGGAATTGTA
This sequence comes from Flavobacterium sp., assembly GCA_020048955.1. Taxonomy (GTDB): domain Bacteria; phylum Bacteroidota; class Bacteroidia; order Flavobacteriales; family Flavobacteriaceae; genus Flavobacterium. The sequence goes on along the minus strand of JAIFLT010000129.1, from coordinate 7,210 downwards.
AAAGGAATTTTTGATATCAATCAAATTCCAGATATGATAGAAAACTCTTTAGGAAGTTTGTATACTAACTATCGCCCTAATAAATTAAAGAATGGACAATATATAAAATTTGATTTTACAGAGTTTAATAAAATTATTGAAATCATCAATCCTGAAATATCTTTCAGTAATGATGCTGTTATTAGTGGAATTATTAAAGCAGATGATAACGATTTTAAATTGAATTTTACCTCTAAAACAATTGATGCTTTTGGTACTCATTTTGATAAAGTTGTACTAGAAGTAGATAATAAAAATCCACTGTATAACACCTATATACAAATGGATAGCATCAAAGTAAAAAACTATAAAATAAGAGACTTTTCATTAATCAATGCTACTTCCAAAGATACGTTATCGTTTAGAACAGAGTTTAAAGGAGGCGAAAAAGGGAATGACTTTTACAATTTAAACTTATACCATACTATTGATAATAACAACCAAAATATTGTAGGATTTAACAAATCTGAGATGATGTTTAAAGATTTTCTTTGGTTTATAAATGAAGAAGAAAACGATAAAAACAGAATAGTATTTGATAAAAAGTTAAGTAGTTTTACTTTCGATGATATAGTAGTTTCTCACGAAAATCAATCTATTGCTTTAAAAGGATTGTTGAGTGGAAAAACAGAAAAAGACATTCAACTCACATTTCACGATGTAAATCTTAATAAAGTTACTCCCGATGTAAAACAATTTAAATTTGATGGAAATCTAAATGGCGAAGTATTTTTAAAACAAAAAAATGCCATTTATCAACCAACTGCAACTATTGAGATAAGTAATCTTTTGATAAACGACAATGAGTTAGGAAACTTAAACCTAGATATTGCAGGGAATAATGATTTTACTAGATTTGAAATAGAATCAAAGATAGAAAATGAAAACTTCAAATCATTTACTGCAGATGGAAATCTTCAAATTATAAATAAATCAACATTAATAGATTTGGATTTGAATTTTCAAAAATTTAATTTAGGCGTATTGAGCAATCTTGGCGGAGAAGTATTATCTAACATTAGAGGTTTTGTTTCAGGTAAAGCCAACTTGAGTGGCGATGTAAATAATATTGACTATAATGGTAGATTATTTGTTAATGATGCAGGAGTAACCATTCCTTATTTGAATGTTGATTATGCGCTTAAAGATAATTCAATTGTTGATGTAACCCAAAATAAATTCATTATCCAAAAAACCAAAGTAATAGATACAAAGTTCAATACGGAAGGCGATTTGAAAGGATTTATAAAACACAAACAATTTGGCGATTGGGAATTAGATTTAGCCATAGATTCAAAAAATATAATAGCTTTAGATACTCAAGACCATGAAGATGTAATTTATTTTGGAAGAGCATTTATAGACGGATCGGCTACTATAAAGGGACCAACCAATGGTTTAGAAATTAATGTTAATGCTGAATCTAATAAAGGAACCGATATTAAAATCCCTATCAATGATGCCGATGCAGTTAGTGAAAATAATTATATACAATATATTACAAAAAACGAAAAATTAGGAATCAACACTAAACAAGCAGAGTTTATTAAAAACTACAACGGACTCCAAATGAATTTTGAGTTTGAAATTACCACAGATGCTAGCATTGAAGTTATTCTTGATAGAGATTCTGGTCATGGAATGAAAGGTCGAGGTAAAGGAGGTTTGTCCATGAGAATTAATACTCTTGGAAAATTTGAAATGTATGGTGATTATACCATTTGGGAGGGTTCATACAACTTTAAATATGGAGGTTTAATCGATAAGAAGTTTGATGTTAAAAAATTTGGATACATATCATGGGACGGTAATCCTTATAATGCCACCTTAAACCTAGAAGCGGTTTCTAGAAATATTACTGCCAATCCAGCAGTTTTAATTGATAATGCATCTTTTAATAAAAAAATTCCTGTTGAAGTTATTATTGACCTTAAAGGAACAATAAACAATCCGGAGCCCGATTTTAATATTAATTTTCCAAATGTAAGTTCGGTTTTAAGATCGGAAATTGAGACCAAATTGAGTGATAAAGATACGCGTCAAAAACAAGCTTTGTATTTACTTTCAACAGGAGGTTTTTTAAGTCCAGAAGGAATAAGCCAATCACAAATAACTAATAGTTTTTATGAAAAAGCTGGTGCCTTATTTGGAGATTTATTTAATGATAAAGATGGCAAAATGATTGTTGATGTTTCCTATACATCTGGTGATAGAACCGCTTTAAACCCTACCGATGGCAGAGTTATAGCTTCTGTAACTACTCAAATTAACGATCGCATAACCATCAATGGACGAGTAGGTGTACCAACAGGCGGTGTTTCAGAAACAGCTATTGTTGGAAATTTTGAAGCTGAATATCGCGTTAACGAAGATGGTACTTTAAATTTAAGGATATTTAATCGTGAAAACGATATCAATTATATAGGGCAAGGTATTGGCTATACTCAAGGAGCCGGAGTTTCCTATGAAGTTGACTTTGATACATTTAAAGAATTAATACATAAAATTTTCAAATCTAAAATTGAAAGAGAAAAGAAGGTTTTAGTTGAAACCCATGATGATTCTGATGTTCGGACTAACTATATTGAAATGGAAAAAGAAAAAAAGGAAGAAAAGAAAAAAACAGAATCAGAAAACAAACCAAATAACGAAGGAAAACCTGAAGAAGAATAATTCAGGTTTTTTTTTATGATATTCTCAATTTAATACCTTAATAACTCAAAACTTATCAACGAAAACGATTGAATTTAGCTGGTTTTGTCAAATCAGTAAAAATCAACCTATTTATATGCTTATTCTTTGTTAAATTTACATTTTAAAAACCTAAAATTATGTCAAAAACGATAAAAAAAATAGGTGTACTTACTTCTGGAGGCGACTCTCCTGGAATGAATGCAGCTATTCGATCTGTTGTTAGAACTTGCGCTTACCATAACATAGAATGTGTTGGAATATATAGAGGTTATCAAGGAATGATTGAAGGCGATTTTAAAGAGATGGGACCACGATCGGTAAACAATATTATTAACAAAGGTGGAACCATTTTAAAATCAGCTCGTTCTAAAGAATTTATGACTGTTGAAGGCCGAAAAAAAGCTCACGAAAACCTGGTTGCCTCTGGTGTTGATGCCTTAGTGGTTATTGGAGGTGATGGTTCTTTTACAGGTGCCGAAATTTTCAACAATGAATTTGGTTACCCAGTAATGGGAATTCCGGGAACTATCGATAATGATATTTTTGGAACTAGTCACACATTAGGATTTGATACTGCTTTGAATACTGTAGTCGATTGTATCGATAAAATAAGAGATACTGCAAGTTCACACAATCGTCTTTTTCTTGTAGAAGTTATGGGACGTGACGCTGGACATATCGCTCTTAATGCCGGAATTGGAGCAGGAGCAGAAGAAATTCTTATTCCAGAAGAAGACTTAGGATTAGAACGCCTTTTAGATTCACTTCGCAAAAGTAAAGCATCAGGAAAATCTTCGAGTATTGTGGTGATTGCAGAAGGCGATAAAATTGGTAAAAACGTATTCGAATTAAAAGATTACATCGAAGAATATTTTCCAGAATATGACATTCGTGTTTCTGTTCTTGGGCACATGCAACGTGGTGGTTCACCTTCTTGTTATGACAGAGTTCTTGCAAGTAGACTCGGAGTTAAAGCTGTAGAATCTATTCTTGAAGGAAAATCTAATTATATGGTGGGAATGTTGAACGACAAAGTTGCCTTAACACCATTGGAACAAGCTATAAAAGGTCATTCAGAAATTGATAGAGAGCTATTGCGCGTTTCTGATATTATGACTACATAAATTTAAATTAGGAGTTTGTAGTTAGTGGTTCATGGTTGAATTTCGAAAAATAAACAATAAACAATAAACAATAAATAAAATGTCTAAAGTAAAATTAGGAATTAACGGATTCGGAAGAATTGGAAGAATCGTTTTCAGAGAAACATTTAACAGAGATAATGTAGAAGTGGTAGCCATCAATGATTTATTAGATGTAGATCATTTGGCTTATTTATTAAAATATGATTCAGTTCACGGTCGTTTTAATGGTAAAGTAGAAGTTAAAGACGGACAACTTTATGTAAACGATAAATTTATTAGAGTAACTGCAGAAAAAGATCCAAAACAAATTAAATGGGATGATGCATCCGTTGATGTTGACGTCGTTGCAGAATGTACAGGAATTTTCACAACTTTAGAAACTGCTCAATATCACATTGATGGTGGTGCTAAAAAAGTAGTTATTTCGGCACCGTCGGCAGATGCTCCAATGTTTGTTATGGGTGTAAACCATACCGAAGCAAAAGCTACAGATACCATTGTTTCTAATGCGTCTTGTACCACAAACTGTCTGGCTCCATTAGCCAAAGTTATCAATGATAATTTCGGAATTGTTGAAGGATTAATGACAACGGTTCACGCAACAACAGCAACGCAATTAACTGCTGATGGTCCATCAAGAAAAGACTGGAGAGGTGGTCGTGCTGCAAGTGTCAATATCATTCCATCTTCAACTGGTGCTGCAAAAGCCGTTGGAAAAGTAATTCCGGCGTTGAATGGTAAGTTAACAGGTATGTCATTTCGTGTACCAACGGTAGACGTTTCTGTTGTAGATTTAACGGTAAAGGTTGCTAAAGAAACTTCTTATGAAGAAATCATGGCGGTTTTGAAAAAAGCTTCAGAAAACGAATTGAAAGGTATTTTAGGATTTACAGAAGATGATGTTGTTTCTCAAGATTTTGTTGGAGACTCAAGAACTTCTATCGTAGATGCTAAAGCTGGAATTGGATTGAACTCAACGTTCTTCAAATTAGTATCTTGGTACGATAACGAATATGGATACTCAAGTAAATTAATTGATTTATCAGTTCACGTAGCTGGTTTATAATAAAAAAGAAAAAAGAGAATAAAATATAGAGAATGGATTTTTTCGATATTTTTGTTCTCTTTTTTATATTCTTTTTTCTATACTCTTAAAATATGAAATTATTAGTTGATAGTGGATCCACTAAAGCCGATTGGATAGCAATAGACGAAAACGGAAAAGTATTGTTCACAACACAAACCTTAGGATTAAATCCTGAAGTTTTAGACAAAGAAGAAATTATCAATCGTCTTGACGATAAATTTGATATATCTCACAATAAAGATAAAGCAACTCATTTATTCTTTTATGGCGCCGGATGTGGCACTGATAGAATGAAAGACTTTCTTACTATTGTATTTAAAGAATATTTTTCAAATGCAACTATTTCTGTGCATGAAGATACTTATGCTGCCGTTTATGCCACAACTCCAAAAGACGAAAAAGCTATTGTTTGTATCTTAGGAACTGGCTCTAATTGCAGTTATTTTGACGGAAAAGTATTGCATCAAAAAGTGCAATCTTTGGGTTACATAGCAATGGACGATTGCTCTGGAAATCGCTTTGGGCGTCATTTATTGCGTGGGTATTATTTTAATAAAATGCCTAAGGATTTAGCTAAAGAATTTGAAGAAGAATACAACCTCGATGCAGACTACATTAAGAATAATTTATATAAAGAACCCAATCCCAATGCCTATTTAGCAACATTTGCGAAATTCTTAATCAAACATAAAGATGATGCTTTCTGTAAAGAAATAATCAAAGCAGAAATGAAAGACTTTGTTGAAAATTATATCATGCAATTCGAGAACTGTCATGATGTATTAGTTCACTTTGTAGGTTCCATTGCATTCTACCTAAAAGAGGAATTGGAAGAAATTTTAGAACACTATGATATAAAAGTCGGTAATGTTCTTAGAAGACCAATTGACGGATTAATAGCTTATCATATTTTAAATAAATAATTGAAAAACCTGACGTGATTGTCAGGTTTTTTTATTTTTACATCAAATAGTATATCATGGAAATTGCAATAATAGCGCATGACGGAAAGAAAGCCGACTTAGTTCAGTTTTTAAACAAGAATAAAGAGATTCTTATAAAAGAAAACATCAAACTAATTGCCACCGGAACCACAGGAGGAAAGGCAGAAGCTGCTGGATTTAAAGTTAAGAAAATGCTTTCTGGACCATTAGGAGGCGATGCACAAATTGCTGCAAGAGTAGCCGAAGGAAAAACTAAAATGGTTTTATTCTTTAAAGACCCTATGTCTAATCATCCTCATGAAGTAGATATCAATATGCTAATTCGTGTTTGTGATGTTCACAATGTGCCATTAGCCACCAATGAAGCTACCGCGCAATTATTGCTTTTGGGAATTGATGGGTTGGAGTAGGTATTTATACCAATACTATTTATAAAATAGTCCAAAAGTTTATGGTATAATGCCTATTACTTGTCCCGAAAATTCGGGATAGTTTGAATATAGTACAATTTTATTGGACTATATTGACCCGAGCTTGCGAACTGGCGAAGCAATACATAAACGGTATTACCATAAATATACTTTAAAATCAAAAGTAAAAAACAAACTTTAAATTAAGTCTAAAACCCTACATTTATTGGAACCACTGTTAACTGTTGTGTTTTTATCTATTATGTTTTCGTTTCTAATTTCTTCTATTTTTCGGTTTTGTTTGTCATATAACAAAGTTAGGTTCTTTTCAAATGCTGGATTTGCAATTTTTACATACCAATCTATTTCAATCGATTTAATATTTTCGCTTAATCTACTTATAAATTGAAACCAACCAGAAGTTGATTCTGTAATTGTATATTTATTTTGGTCAATTGTTAAAAAGTCAATACAAATTTCGTCATAAGTTATCAAATCTATTTTGTAACCATAAACAGTATTTATTTCGCTCCATTTATATTTTTCAATACTTATTTTGAATCCATTTTCATTATATTCAAATATTCCAAAATCATTTTGCTCAAATTCAATTCGCTCTGCTAATATTTCTTTTCCAATTTTGGATTTGTATGTAACAAATATGTTTTTTGGATTCAAAAGCCTTACAAGTATAAATATTCCACTAAATCCAAAAATTACTATGGCAAACCAAAATTGAACTTTCTCATATTCTCCAATCCATAATGAAGCAAACGTAAATAAGAAAGAAATCAAAACTAAAATTATCTGTTTAGTTTTACTTTCCCAAATTACATTTTTTCCATTGTAAGTTTCGTTTGTCATAACATAACATTACAGTTAATGTTCCGG
>JAIFLT010000144.1 GCA_020048955.1 Flavobacterium sp. | reverse complement strand
ATCAAACAACTACGGAACAAGAGACCTCGATTTTACACTATATAGAATAAAGGGCTATTTCTCATAGCACCTCAAAAAAAGAATTAACCAATAATTCATTAATAAATGATTTAAATTTTTCAGGAAAAGTATTCCAAATGGTAAGTAAAAAATATTTTATAAACCATATTAAAGTCAACATTCCGAAGATAATAAGACTCAATACAGAAATTTGTCTTTCATTACTGTTCTCGTCAAATAGACTATTTTTCAAAAAATAAATTAAATAACTAATCACTAAAAGGAATAAAATAATCTTAGTTATTTTTCCAATTTTATAGATTGAAGTTATTATGAATTCTTTTCTTGTCATTTTATCTACTTTCCATTGAATCAATAATCATATAGGCAACTCTCAAAGCTTCTGTTCCATCTTCTAAAGTTACAATTGGGGTTGTATTATTTACAATGGCATCAGCAAAAGTTTCTAATTCGTCTAAAATGGCGTTGTTTGGTGCAACTTCTGGATTGGCAAAATAAATTTGTTTCTTTTCGCCTTCTGCATTTTGTAAAATCATATCAAAATCACCCGGAACTTCTGGTGCGTCTTTCATTTTTACTACTTCACAGATTTTATCTAAATAATCTACAGAAATGTAAGCGTCTTTTTGAAAGAAACGAGATTTTCGCATGTTCTTCATTGAAATTCTGCTCGAAGTAATGTTGGCAACACATCCGTTTTCAAACTCAATTCGAGCATTGGCAATATCTGGTGATTGACTCAAAACAGAAACTCCACTTGCATGAACCGCTTTAACTTTTGATTTTACAACACTCAAAATAGCGTCGATATCATGAATCATCAAATCTAAAACCACAGGAACATCAGTTCCGCGAGGGTTGAATTCTGCTAAACGATGCGTTTCAATAAACATTGGGCTTTCAATCATATCTTTAACAGCTATAAACGCAGGATTGAAACGCTCCACATGACCCACTTGACCTTTTACATTGTATTCTTTGGCTAATGCAATGATTTCTTCAGCTTCTTCAACGGTTGTTGAAATTGGTTTTTCTATGAAAACATGTTTACCACTTTTGATGGAAACTTTAGCACATTTGTAGTGAGAAAGGGTAGGAGTTACAATGTCAATAACATCAACAGCGTGAATTAATTTGGCAATGGTATCAAATTGTTTGTATCCAAATTCGGCTGCTATTTTAGCTCCGTTTTCATAATTTTCATCATAAAAACCAACTAATTCATATTTTTCTGATTGATTCAATAATCGTAAGTGTATTTTTCCGAGGTGACCGGCACCTAAAACGCCAACTTTAAGCATAGAATTAAATTTTATCAAAAGTACAATTTTAGTTTAAAGTTTAAAAGTTAAAATCCCGAAACTTAGGGGTAAAAGTTTAAGAGTTTAAAAGTTTAAAGAGTTTAAAAGTTTTTTGGAATTTGTTTATTGCTATTTTTAACTTTATTTTTACAGAAATAAATCTATACCAAAATTGAAAGATACAAACAAACATCAAGGACTTAGAAACCAATTAGCTAAAGTTTTAGAAGAAAAAGGAATTACTGATAAAAATGTGTTGGAGGCTATAAAAAAAATTCCAAGACACTTGTTTTTGAATTCAAGTTTTGAAGATTTTGCCTACCAAGACAAAGCTTTTCCAATAGGTGCCGGACAAACTATTTCACAACCTTATACAGTAGCTTTTCAAAGTCAACTATTAGACGTTAAAAAAGAGGATAAAATTTTAGAAATCGGAACGGGTAGTGGTTATCAAACGGCTGTTTTATGTCTTTTGGGTGCAAAAGTATATTCAGTTGAAAGACAAAACGAATTGTTTAAAACCACGTCATTATTATTACCAAAATTAGGAATTCGTCCCAAACACTTATCTTTTGGCGATGGATATAAAGGGTTGCCAAATCATGCACCATTTGATAGTATTATTGTTACTGCTGGTGCGCCAATTATTCCAAAACCATTGATGGCGCAATTAAAAATTGGAGGAAAGTTGGTAATTCCTGTTGGCGAAAAAGAACAAATTATGACAATGTTGATTAGAAAAAACGAAACCCAATTTGAAAAACACGAATTTGGTGATTTTAAATTTGTTCCGCTTCTAGAAAATAAGAATTAATTTACAACGTTAACTTTGAATTAGTATATTGTATCAAAATTAAACCAAATTTTAGAAGAAAGTCAAAAACATTTTGTGAACCTATTTTATAAAGCTATTTGGAATTATTATGCAAATAGTTTATTGTAAAGAAGAAAAACAGTCTCAAAAAAGTTGTTTTCAGAGGAAGAATACCATGTTTAGAAATCCAAATACAACTCATAGAAAGCAAAACAGAAAAATTAAAAAACCCTTATAAATTGTCTAATTTGAAACGACTACCATGTTTAGAAATCCAAATACAACTCATAGAAAGCAAAACAGAAAAATTAAAAAACCCTTATAAATTGTCTAATTTGAAACGACATATGAGCTGTTGCTAGACTATGCGCACTTATTTAGAATTAAAACTCAAAACTCAAACTAGTTGTTAAATAAAAATTTGAATTTACAAAATCGGAACCTTTAACAAATACTTCATTTTTACTATCAAAATAACGTGCTTCGGTTCTAAATTTTACTTTTGAATTAGGTAAATAATCAAAATTTAAAGAGAAACCAAGTGTTTTAAATTCATCATTTGAAGCAATAATTACATTCTTAGTATCTAGATAATATTCCGTTCTAAAAGCCGTTTGCCATTTTGGATTTATTGAATATTGCGCAATAAAAACAGAACTTAACCATGATGCAGACGCACTATTTGAAGAACTCAAATCTTGCAAACCATAATCAAAACCGGCAATAGTTCGCCATTTATCATTCCATTTTTTATCAAAATATAAATTACTGAAATAGCGCATTGAAAAATCCATTCCATTGAATTCTTTACCTGCAAAAGTGCTCCAATTGAAAGTGGAATTTGCTGATGTTTTATAAATAATTTGATTTCCAATTGATGGTGCAACGTCTTTTTGAGCTTTATTGATTCGTTGCCAACCATTAGTTAAGAAAGCTGCAAAATTCCATTTTTCTGATGGTTTGTAATTGTATTTTATTCCTGTCATAAAATAGGGCGAATTTTCAGCTAGTATAGAACGTGTTAAAGTCAAATTGGAACCTGTTGTAGCCGATTCAAATCCGATGTAACTTGGCAGAATTCCAACTTCAAAAGAATGTTTTTTAAATGGGTCTAAATACAAACCCACATAAGCTTCGTTTAAATACTTTATTTTTTCGTTGGCATAATTATCTTCAACATAAGTTCCTGATTGCAATGATACTACTGCATAAGTATTTTCATATTCTACTTTAGCACGAAGCAATCCAATATTGATTGTAAACTCGTTATGCCGATTGTAGTTGTACATAAAGGGCAGTTTTACATCGGTTATGGGTTGATTAAAATCATAGGAATAATAGGTTTCTACAAATCCTGAAAAAGTAGTTTTAAGTTCGTTTTTTTCTTGAGAGAATAAATGAGTAAAAACGAATAGCGTAATAATGATAAGTGCTTTTTTCATTTTGCAATAATATTAATTTTTTCTATTTAATTCTAATTTTGCTGTTGGCGAATACACCATTGGATACTCTTCAACTTCTACATCGCTTTTATCCAAACCAAAGGCTTTTTCATCTGATAATGATAATTTTTTTAGCCAAAAATAGCTAGTCAACATCCAACCTTCTTTGAAAGCAAATTCGTTTTCAACCGAAATGAATTTCTCGATGATTACAAATTTAAAATCGGGTTCGTTATTGTATTTAGTGGAACCATCAGGACGAATGTGTAAATTCAATTCTTTTCTTTCTACCAATTCTTGAACTATTTTTTTGAAATACAATTCTACTTTGGGCTGAATTCTGAAGCCAACATTAAGGACTACCTTAATCACTTTATCGTCTAATAATTCTTCTACTTCATAATTTAAAGTAAAGGGGTCGTTAGTTCTATTGATATGTAAAAACCAATACACGTCAGCCCTTTTGGGTTTTTTAGCAAAAATTGATTTGATGATTTTTTCTTCAATTTCATACACTTTATCCGCTTTTGACAAATAAATTAAATGCGTAGCATACTTTGGAATGCTATCGTCTTCACTCAATTCGTTCAATAAAATAGTTTGCTCTTTCAAATTAGTAAATTTCAAAAACTTATTATTAATTTTTCTTGAATAATACCAAACGTACATTACCATAAAAATGAACAATTCAAAAAATAGAAACATCCATCTTTCTTTAATTTTAACCACATTGGCAATAAAAAATGACACTTCAATTATTGAAAAAATTACAAGAACAATCGCAACCCATGTCATTTTCACTTTTTTGATAAAAATTAAATAATACGATAATAAAAAGGTAGTCATTAGCATTGCAACGGTTATGGAAAACCCATAAGCAGCTTCCATATTGGAGGAGTTTTTAAAATATAAAATCATCAATATACAACCTATCCAAAGAATAGTATTAACCGATGGAATATAAATTTGTCCTTTCAAATTGGTTGGATTTTTCAAGGCAACTCTTGGCCAAAAGTTTAAAGAAATCGCCTCGTTTATCAAGGTAAATGAGCCACTTATTAACGCTTGAGAAGCTATTATTGTTGCTAGAGTTGCAATTACAATTCCGATGATTAAAAACCATTGAGGCATAATCGCATAAAAAGGATTCTGTCCATTTAAAAACTCATTTCCTTGGTGCATAAGCCACGCTCCTTGGCCTAAATAATTAGTTAATAATGCCAATTTTACAAAAATCCAAGTGATACGAATATTTTCCTTTCCACAATGTCCTAAATCGGAATATAATGCTTCTGCACCTGTAGTACAAAGAAAAACGGCACCAAGCAACCAAAACCCTTTTGGATACTGGGTAAGCAACTCATAAGCATAAATTGGGTTCAAAGCTTTTAAAATATCGGGATGATGCACTATTTGAGAAACACCCAAAACCAAAAGCATGGTAAACCAAACTACCATGGCTGGACCAAAAATAATTCCGACTTTTTGGGTTCCAAATCGCTGAAAAATAAACAAACCCGATAAAATAGCAATTACAATTGGAATGGTTGGTAAATTGGGTACAACCGCTTCTAAACCTTCAACGGCTGATGCTACAGAAATTGGCGGCGTAATAATTCCGTCAGCTAATAAACATGTTGCACCCAAAATTGTTGGAATTACGAGTTTTCCTTTTCCAAAGCGTTTTACTAAAGCATAAAGTGAAAACACTCCACCTTCACCATGATTATCCGCAGAAAGTGTGAGTAAAATATACTTGAAAGTGGTTTGAAAAGTTAAGGTCCAAAATACGCACGATATAGCGCCATAAACCAACAATTCGTTTATTGGTCGATCACCAATTATAGCTTTCATTACATACAATGGCGAAGTTCCAATGTCGCCATAAATTATTCCTAACGCTATCAATAATGTAGCCGCTGTTACTTTTTGTTTTACTGATATATTCATTTTTTTTAGTTTAAAAGTTTATGAGTTTAGAAGTTTAATAGGTATTTTAAAAATGGACGTAAGAAGTCTCTAATGCAATGTTTATACATGCAATTCTTAATTCTTAATTTTAAATTTTCAGATTATAATTAACTGGTATTGAATCGATAACCAACACCAGATTCAGTGATTATATATTTTGGACGGTTGGGGTCTTCTTCGATTTTTTTTCGTAATTGCGCCACAAAAACGCGTAAATATTGGGTTTGTTCAGAATAACTTTGACCCCAAATTTCTTTCAAAATGTATTGATGGGTAAGTACTCTTCCATCATTTTTGAATAACAAAATTAGAAGTGCATATTCCGTTGCGGTGAGTTTTAAAATGTCATGATTAACTTTTACAATTCTCGCTGTTAAATCGATAGAAACATTTCCGAATGAAGTGATTGGCTCTATATATTGAATAGTATTTTTACGCAAAGCAGTTCGCATTCTGGCTAACAATTCTTGTGTTCTAAATGGCTTTGTCAAGTAATCATTGGCACCATTGTCTAAGGCTTTCACAATTTCCTCCTCAGCACTTTTTACCGATAAAATAATGATTGGATTTTGATACCATTCTCTTAATTTGACCAAAATCATTTGTCCGTCTTCATCGGGTAAACCTAAATCTAAAAGTATCAAATCGGGTTGTTGACTTGCTGCTATGGTGACTCCTTCTTTCCCATTAACAGCAAAACTTACTTTATAATCATTAGCTTCTAGTGAAATTTCTAATAATTTTCTTATTTGAATTTCATCATCAATTACCAATATAGAAAATCTGTTATTCATTTTTCAGTGAATTAATTGATAAACATTCTACATTAAAAATCAATTCAAAAGTAGCACCACCATTTTCATTATTTCTCAAATTAATTGTTCCGTTTTGAGCCTCTACAAATCCTTTTACAATAGATAAACCCAATCCTGTTCCACCAGTTTTAGAATTTTTAAATCGGTAAAATTTATCAAAAGCTCTATCAATTTCATCTGAAGGAAAGCCGTAACCATCATCAGAAATAGTGATAACACATTTTTTAATCAAATCAATATGAGAATCAAAATCAACATCAACATCATATCTTGCTTTAATTTCGATTGTGGCGCCTTTTGGTGTATGCTGCGAACAGTTATAAATTAAATTGTAAATAATTTGCTCCATCAATCCGTAATCAAGTTTGAAAAGCGGCAAATTTTCATCTATTAAATAGTTGATTTTATGATCTTTAGTTTCTTCTAAAAGTCTATTGCAAACATTATAAATAATCTCTTTTACATCACACCAATCGAG
>JAIFLT010000100.1 GCA_020048955.1 Flavobacterium sp. | reverse complement strand
CTCCCTTGGAGGGGTGCCGCAGGCGGGGTGGTCTAAAAACAGCAAAGAAAACGGACAATACCACAGCAATTGGCTCAATATGATGATGCCACGATTGTATTTGGCTAAAAATTTATTAAAACAAGACGGTGTTATTTTTGTATCTATTGATGATAATGAGGTGCATAATCTTCGATTATTAATGAACGAGATATTTGGGGAGGAAAATTTTGTAAGTGAAATTGCTTGGAGAAAATCCGACAACCAGGCAAATATTGGGCAGATTGCAAGAGTTAAAGAATATATTTTATGTTTTACAAAAAATAAAGATGTTCTAAATTTAAATAAAATCCCGCTTACTGATAAAGCTAAGAAAGAGTATAGTTATAAGGATGATAAAGGAAATTTTAGAAGAGCTATTTTATTACATAAGACGAGAGGCAGACATTTTTACGATGTAAAAACAAAAAACGGAAATATTTTAAATGGACCGTGGATGATAAAAGAAAATGTATTTAAAGAATTAGATAAGGAAAATAAAATACTTTGGACAAGTAGTGGTGATGAACAGCCTTATGGAAAAATTTATTTAGAACATTCAACAGGTCAAATACCTAATGATTTTTGGGATACAAGTTTTGGAAGCAATCAGGAAGCTAGTTTATCTTTAGAAAAGTTATTTGAAGAAAGAATTTTCGATTTTCCTAAGTCTACTAAATTACTAAAAAATCTAATCACAATTGGTTGTCAAGAAAATTCAATAATCTTAGACTTCTTCGCAGGTTCAGGCACCACAGCCCATGCCGTAATGGAACTCAATGTAGCAGACGGCGGCAAACGTAAATACATTTGTGTTCAACTTCCAGAGTTGTGCGATGAAAAAAGCGAAGCCTACAAAGCAGGTTACACAACCATTGCCGAAATAAGCAAAGAAAGAATAAGAAGAGCGGGAAAGAAAATACAAGCTGAAAATAAACTAAAAATCAAAGATTACGAATTACAAATCACAAAACTGCAAGGCGAAATTCAAACAGAGGAAACTATAAAAGATATTGAAACTTTACAATCAAAAAAGATTACGAATTACAAATCACAAAACTGCAAGGCGAAATTCAAACAGAGGAAACTATAAAAGATATTGAAACTTTACAATCAAAAATAGCGGCACTAGCTCCTCCTTCTGGGGCTGGGGGGCTTGGTTTCAAAGTTTTAAAAATAGCCGATAGCAATTTTAAACAATGGCAACAAATAGAGGGCAAAGATGCCAAAGCATTGACCGAGCAAATGAAATTGTTTATAGACCCAGTTTCAGAAAACGCCACTATCGAAAATATGGTGTATGAATTTTTGCTAAAAAGTGGTAAAGACCTCAACAGCAAAATAAGCCTCCCCAACCCCTCCGAAGGAGGGGCTTTCCACATTATTAATGATGGCGAGTTGATTTTGATTTTAGAAGTTGTAAATGAACAAATTATAGAAAAAATAATTGCTAAAAAGCCAATGAAAGTAATTGCATTGGACAAGTTGTTTACAAACAACGACCAACTAAAAACAAATACGGTGCTGCAAATGCGAGATGCAGGTATAGAATTTAAAACGGTGTAAAATGGGTAAGGAATTAGAAAAAATATTATTTACAGACCTTGCCCAAATAATAGAGCAAGGCAAAAGCCAAGTAGCCAAACAAGTTAATAGTACTATTAGTTTGGTTTATTGGCAAGTAGGATATAAAATCAATGAGCATATTCTTAAAAACAAGCGTGCTGAATATGCTAAAGAAATTGTGTCGACAGTGTCGACACAATTGAAAAACCAATACGGTAAAAGTTTTGAATTGAGAAATTTACGAAGAATGATGCAATTTGCTGAAAAATTTTCAAACCTTGAAATTGTCGTGCCAATGGCACGACAATTATCGTGGTCTCATTTTATAGAATTACTTCCATTAAAAAAAAACGAAGCTAGAATTTATTATGCCCAGAAAATTGCAGATGAAACATGGTCTATTCGAGAAACTAGAAACCAAATAGAACGAAAAGCTTATGAACGACAAGAAATAGCTACTTTACAAATAGCTGATGAGTTTACAGAAATTCAAAACACCTTTAAAGATCCTTATTTTCTGGATTTTTTAGGGTTGAAAGATGGCTATTTAGAAAATGATGTAGAAAGTGCCATTCTAAAAGAATTAGAGATTTTTATATTGGAACTAGGCAAAGGTTTCACCTTTGTAGAACGCCAAAAGCGAATGATTTTGGACAGTAATGATTATTACTTAGATTTACTTTTTTACCATAGAAAACTAAAACGCTTAGTAGCCATTGAACTAAAATTAGGTGAATTTAAACCAGCCCATAAAGGGCAAATGGAATTGTATTTAAAATGGCTCGATAGATATGAAAAGCAAGAAGGCGAAGAAAAACCAATAGGATTAATACTATGTGCTAGCAAAAATAATGAATTGGTAGAAATGTTAGAAATGCACAAAGACGGAATTATGGTAGCCGAATACTGGACAGACCTTTTGCCTAAAAAGGAGTTAGAAGAAAAATTACACAGTTTGTTGATAGAGGCAAAAGCAAGAATTGAAAACCGTAAAAGATTAGAAGAATGAAATTAAACTTTGAAGCCGACTTGTCCTTTCAGCAAGATGCCATTAAATCTATCACCGATTTATTTGAAGGGCAACCTATGGAAGATGCTGTTTTTGAAACCAAAATAGAGGAGCCAAACCAATTGTTTAATATAGTTGGGGTAAGTAATAAATTGGTATTATCAGAAGAGCAGCTTTTAGAAAACCTAAATACTATTCAAACTAACAACGAAGTAAAAGTTTCGACAAGTTTAGACGGCTTAAATTTTTCGGTAGAAATGGAAACAGGCACAGGCAAAACCTATGTATACTTAAGAACCATTTATGAATTGAACAAACAATATGCCTTCAAAAAGTTTGTAATTGTTGTGCCTTCGGTGGCTATTCGTGAGGGCGTTTTAAAAAACTTGGAAGTAACTCACGAACATTTTCAAAATTTATACGACAATGTTCCTATCAACTTTCAAATGTATGACAGTACAAAAGTTTCTAATTTACGAGGTTTTACCACTACCAATACTATTGAAGTTTTGGTAATCAATATTGATTCGTTTGCAAAAGATGAAAACATTATCAATAAACCCAATGATAAACTAAACGGACAAAAGCCGATTGAATTTATACAAGCCACTAACCCAATAGTAATTGTGGACGAGCCACAAAATATGGAAACCGAAAAAAGACAAAAGGCAATTGAAGATTTAAAACCTTTGGTTACTTTAAGATATTCGGCAACACATAAAAACAAATACAATCTTACATACAGTCTAAATCCTGTAAAAGCTTATGATTTGGGTTTGGTAAAACAAATTGAAGTAGATTCTATCATTGAGGAAAATGCGTTTAACGATGCCTTTATTTCTGTAGATGCCATTACAGCAACCAAAACAAAAGTAACTGCAAAGATTACTATCAATTGCAATGAAAACGGTGGCGTAAAAAAGAAAAGTATTGCCGTAAAAGTGGGCGATGATTTATACAAATTATCCAACGAAAGAGAAATTTATGCAGATGGATATTTGATTGAAGAAATTGATGCTTCCAATGATTGTATATCCATTTCAAACGGAAATATTTTATACAAAGGCGACAGTCAAGGAGGAATGACCGATGAAATTATGAAATTTCAAATTCGCAAAACCATAGAAGAACATTTAAAAAAAGAATTAAAACTAAATAAATTAGGCATAAAAGTACTATCCTTGTTTTTTATAGATAAAGTTGCCAATTATAGAAATTACGACACAACAGGAAACGAAATAAAAGGCAAATTTGCACTATGGTTTGAAGAAATTTATCATGAATATATTTCAAAACCAGCATTTAAAAAGTTGGATTTATTCCCAATAGCTGAAACACACAACGGATATTTTTCGGCAGATAGCAAAGGTAAAATGAAAGACACCAAAGGCGACACCAAAGCTGATGATGACACCTATAGCTTGATAATGAAAGACAAGGAAAAGTTATTGAATTTAGACAATTCTTTGCGTTTCATTTTTTCACATTCAGCACTTCGAGAAGGTTGGGACAATCCAAATGTATTTCAGATTTGTACTTTAAACGAAACAAAATCTGAAATAAAAAAGCGTCAAGAAATTGGACGAGGTTTGCGTTTGGCAGTTGACCAAACAGGCAAGCGAATGTATGATCCAAACATAAACAGATTGACAGTAATTGCCAATGAAAGTTATGACGATTTTGCTAAAGCATTGCAAAAAGAAATTGAGGACGATTGTGGTGTAGAATTTACAGGTAGAATTAAAAAAACACAAGATAGAACGCCAATCAAATATAAAAAAGGTTTTGAAGCCGACCCGAAGTTTTTAGAAATTTGGGAGAAAATAAAACACAAAACAACCTATCGGGTAAAATATGACACGCCAGAATTAGTTATCTTATCAGCAAAAGCAGTGGCAGCATTAGCAGAAATAAAAGCACCTTCTATTCGAAGTACCAAAACAGGAATTACAATGACAGGCGAAGGCGTAGGTACATTTTACGTTGGCGAAAAAGTAGAAAGTTATGGAGGTTACGCATGGAAAATTCCAGATGTATTAGGTTACATACAAAGTAAAACCGAATTAACAAGGTCAACCATTTTAGACATATTAGTAAAGTCTGGCAGAATTGAGGATATTTTAGTTAATCCGCAATTGTTTTTAGATTTATCCGTTCAAGCCATAAAACGAACTTTATACAGCTTAATGATTGATGGAATTACGTACCAAAAAATTGGCAGTTCAGCTTATGAAATGACATTATTTGAAGCACAAGAATTAGAAATTTATTTGAACTCTTTTACACATACAGTATCAAATGCTGACAAAACAATTTATGAAGAATTTATTCCATTAGATTCAGGCGTAGAAAGTCAATTTGCAAAAGACTGTGAAAGTAGCGACCAAATAAAATTTTATTTCAAACTACCGAATTGGTTTAAAATTCCAACACCAATTGGAAACTATAATCCTGATTGGGCAATTGTATTTGAAGACGACAAGAAAATCTATTTTGTAGCAGAAACAAAAGACACAGGAACGCCAATAGTTGACTTAACAAAATTAAGTGCAGACGAACAATTGAAAATAAAATGTGGTAAGGCACATTTTAACGAGTTTGAAAATATAGAATATAAAGTAATAAACAAAGTGGGACAACTTGTAGAATAAGCCAACGCTTTTGGTAGCACAACGACAGTACAACAAAAGACAAAAGGAACAGATGAAAAAGGGAGATTAGTAAACAGTGTTTGCAAAAAAGCGGGTTCAGTGCTAAACTGAACTTTTGTGCTCCGAAATCCGCTTCTTCGCAAAGCCGCAAAACGGATATTGCTCAAATTCAGAAAAAACTCGAAAATCACGATAAAAATATTGAGTTGGTTTTTAGTTATTTGGATGAATTGACAGAAAAAAAAGAAGAAGTTA
>JAIFLT010000093.1:352-11934 GCA_020048955.1 Flavobacterium sp. | reverse complement strand
GCTTAAATCCTAACGAAATTCACATTCCAGGAATATTAATTCAAAGAATCTTCCAAGGAGATAAATTTGAAAAGAGAATTGAGCAGAGGACAGTGAGAAAAAAGTAATCAGTTTTCTCCCGATAATTATCGGGATTAGTGTTCAGTCAGTAAGAGCATGAATACAATTAAAACTTAATGGTTTAAATATAATTTTTTGTTAGATCTAATAATTAGTTTCTCTTTTAAGTATTCAGTCAAAACTCAATGAAACTTATAGGCAAAAATGCTACAAAACCGAATATACAGAGAAATACCAACTGAAATAATTAATTATGACAATAAATTTTAAAACAAGATTTTGGAAAACAAGTAAATGGTTTGTAGGACTTTTTATTCTGCTATTTATCTTTAGGATAATTTATGGTTATGTCGCAACAGAAACAAACAATGGTAACGATTATAGTGACAATTTTTTTAGTAGCATTGACAATTTAAGAAAAAACTATGCTTCCGAAAAAATGGTTATGAAAAATGATGTACAAGCTTCACAGAATGTTGCTTCAAATCAAAAATTCGAAAAAACAGCTTCTATAAAAGCGAAAACTTCTGAATTTGAGAAAGATGAAAAACAACTAAAAGCAAAGACAAAATCATTTAATGCAGTAATTCAATATGAACAAAATCTTGGACAAAAAGGAAACAGACAAATTCATTTACTTATAGGCGTAAACCCAGTTTTATTTGACAGTTTGTATGTGGAATTACAAAAAATAGGTGTGATAAAAGCAACTGAAATTACAAAAGTTGACAAAACCAATGAATACAGAGAGCTTAATGCAAAGAAAGCATCAATTGAAAAAACACTTCAATCTTTAAATGAGTTGAAAGCAAAAGGTGGGCAAATTTCAGACTTTGTTGCACTAAATGACAAAATT
This sequence comes from Flavobacterium sp., assembly GCA_020048955.1. Lineage (GTDB taxonomy): Bacteria > Bacteroidota > Bacteroidia > Flavobacteriales > Flavobacteriaceae > Flavobacterium. The sequence goes on along the minus strand of JAIFLT010000093.1, from coordinate 11,018 downwards.
TTAGAAATAGAAGAAAAGGCACAAGAACTTGGCGTTGAACTTGGAAATTTTGATGCAGAAAATGAATTTTGCACAGTAAAACTTTCAATGTATGAAGGTGCAACAGAAAAGAATATAAGTTTTATTCACAGAATTAAGGTTGCATTAGAATGGTCTATTAAATACTTTGCAATTATCGCACTAACAACACTTGTTTTATCATTGACAATTTTTGTTTTGCTTTTAATCGTGGACAAACTGAAAATAATAAACGCCATAAACAAAAAATTGAACGAATAGAAAATACTACTGCCATAAGCATTTCCCAAAAATTTTGAATTTCGGGCTCCATTTAAAGTTAGTTTTGTATTTATAAAGTCATTCTTTAACCAAAAGTTTAACCAACCTTAATCTACCAACCGTTATGCTCAATCAAACAACTCACGTTAATGACGAAAAGTAATGATTTTTTGATTTTTCGTCAATAAGGTGTAGATTTGTGAAAACAAAGTTTAATGACGAAAAGTAATGATTTTTTGATTTTTCGTCAATAAGGTGTAGATTTGTGAAAACAAAGTTAAATGATACTACGAGAAACATACTTAAATAAGTTAAGACAACTAAAAAACAAAAACTTAATAAAAGTCATTACGGGAATAAGACGGAGTGGAAAATCAACTCTTTTAGAAGCCTTTAAAAATGAGTTGTTAACTAGTGGCGTGTCTAAAAAAAATATTATTTTTATTAATTTTGAGGAAAGAGAAAATCTGCATTTTACAAATTGGGCAACATTATATGATGAAATTATAAAAACTGTAAACACGGACAATTCTTATTATATTTTTTTAGATGAAGTACAATTAATAACTAACTTTGAAAAACTTGTAAATAGTTTATTTGCAAAAAAGAATATTGATTTATATATGACTGGCTCAAATGCCTATTTACTATCAAGCGAATTAGCAACACTATTAACCGGACGATATATTGCTATTAATATTCAACCCTATTCGTTTAAAGAATATGTTTTAGCTTATAAAGAGGAAAAAAATAATGACCGTCTATTTCGTAAATATTTTAATGAAAGTTGCTTTCCTGAAGCGGTTACTATTTCTCAAAACAGCCATGAATTAGTAAATGATTACCTTCAATCTATTTATGATACCGTTATAATTAAAGACATTGCTCAACGATATAATCTAAGAAACATAAATAATTTGCATCGAATTATAAGTTTTTTATTTGACTCGGTTGGTTCTTATATATCTCCATCAAATATAGCTATTGAACTTAATAAAAACTCAAAAAAAAGCATTTCACACAATACAATAATTAAATATTTGAATTATCTAACACAATCATATATATTATATGCTGCACCTCGATACGACATAAAAGGTAAAGAATTACTTACTACAAATCAAAAATATTATCTTGTTGATTTAGGGCTGAGGAATATAACAACATCAAATAAATATGATACAGATTTAGGGCATAAATTAGAAAATGTTGTCTATTTTGAATTACTAAGAAGAGGAGGTAAAATTTATGTTGGAAAAAATAATGATAAAGAAATTGATTTTGTAGTTCAAAAGCCAAATAACGAACGAGAATATTATCAAGTTGCTTATACTGTTAATGACGAAAAAACTTTTAATAGAGAGATTTCGGCATTTAATAATTTAAAAGATAATTATCCAAAATATCTATTAACACTAGATTTTGATAATACAAGTATAAATGGTATTCAAAAAATAAATGTAATAGATTGGTTACTACAATAAATAAAATAACTAAATTAAAAATCTAAATTTCTCAAATCATCAAATTATGTTAGATAAAAACGATATTGCAAAACGAATAGCCAAAGAAGTTCAAGACGGCTTTTATGTTAATCTCGGAATTGGAATTCCAACTTTGGTTGCCAATTACGTTCGCACCGATATTTCTGTTGAATTTCAAAGTGAAAATGGCGTACTCGGAATGGGACCATTTCCTTTTGAAGGCGAAGAAGATGCCGATTTAATCAATGCAGGAAAACAAACTATTACTACGATGCCTGGAGCAAGTTTCTTCGATTCAGCTTTTAGTTTCGGAATGATTCGTGGTCAACACGTAGATTTGACAATTCTTGGCGCCATGGAAGTTTCAGAAAATGGAGACATCGCCAATTGGAAAATTCCAAACAAAATGGTAAAAGGAATGGGTGGCGCAATGGATTTAGTTGCCTCTGCAGAAAATATAATCGTTGCAATGATGCACGTAAACAAAGCTGGCGAAAGTAAAATTCTTAAAAAATGTACATTGCCTTTAACAGGTGTTGGTTGCGTTAAAAAAGTAGTTACCGAATTAGCCGTTTTAGAAATCACTCCAAAAGGGTTCAAATTATTAGAACGCGCACCAGGCGTTTCTGTGGAGCATATTATCGCATCAACTGAGGCTGATTTAATTATTGAAGGCGATATTCCAGAAATGGTGATTGATTAGTATAAAAAAATTGAACCATTAAGAAATTAAGAAAAATAAGCTATTTGAACTTAATGAAACTTAACTCCTTAATGGTTTAAAAATATTTGTATTTACAGTTTCTTCTCCAAATACACTAATAAAACTTCGCTAGCATTCCCAAAGGTTGGAAATTGCTCTACCATACTCATGGCTCGTTTTTTATTCAATTTAAAAGTTAAATCAAATTCGGTGGTGAATAAAATTGCCGATAAAAACGGATTATTTATAAACTCCAATAGCCTATCAAAAGCTTTATCAATAGAATGAATTTCAATAATTTCTTCCTTTTGAAATTTGAATTTTAACTCCAATTTCAATACCTCTTCATCCATCATCGGACGTACATAAATATTCATTAATTCGGTATTTCCGATGGTTTTTGCTAAGGTTAATTTGGCAAAAGTTCCAACCTCCAAACTCAATTTAACTTTAGAATAAAACTCAGAAAATGTTTCTTTAAAAGGCATCTTTTTTATTTGTCTTAATACTTAGTACAACAATCTTAATACTTAAAGATTAGCAAAAAAATCATTTCCTTTATCGTCTGTAATAATAAACGCTGGAAAATCTTTTACTGTAATTTTTCTAACGGCTTCCATTCCTAGTTCTTCGAAATCTACAACCTCAACTTTTAGGATATTGTCTTGCGCTAAAATCGCTGCTGGACCTCCGATGGAACCTAAATAGAAACCTCCATAAGTTTTACAAGCTTCCATCACTTCTTTGGTTCTATTTCCTTTGGCAAGCATAATCATACTTCCACCTGCTTTTTGGAACTCTTCTACATACACATCCATTCGTCCTGCTGTTGTTGGTCCGAAACTTCCAGATGGCATTCCGTCTGGCGTTTTTGCTGGTCCGGCATAATATATTGGGTGATTTTTAAAATACTCTGGCATTGGTTTTCCAGCATCCAATAATTCTTTAATTTTTGCAATTTTTGCATGAGCAATATCTCGAGCCACAATTAAAGTTCCGTTCAATTTTAAACGTGTTTTTATTGGATATTTAGATAATTCAGCTAAAATTTCTGCCATCGGACGATTTAAATCTACCTCAACTGCTGCTTCCAAATGTGGCGGAACAGCTGGTAAAAATTGTTGTGGATTTACTTCCAATTGTTCTAAGAAAACTCCATCTTTTGTTATTTTTCCTTTGATATTTCTATCGGCAGAACATGAAACTCCCAATCCAACCGGACAAGAAGCCGCATGTCGTGGCAAACGAATTACACGAACATCGTGTGCAAAATATTTTCCGCCAAATTGTGCTCCAATAGCACTTTCTTGACAATATTGTAGCACTTTTTGTTCCCATTCTAAATCGCGAAATGCTTGACCAGACATGTTTCCTGAGGTAGGAAGATGGTCAAAATAGCCCGCAGATGCTTTCTTAACAGCAGCTAAATTTGCCTCAGCAGAAGTTCCTCCAATTACTAAAGCTAAATGGTAGGGCGGACAAGCAGAAGTTCCTAAATCTTTAATTTTTTCACGAACAAATTCTTCCATTGATTTGTCGTTCAATAACGATTTTGTTTTTTGATATAAGAATGTTTTATTGGCAGAACCACCACCTTTTGTTAGAAACAAAAACTCATACGAAGCCCCTTTTTTGGCGTAAATATCAATTTGTGCCGGAAGATTTGAACCTGAATTTTTTTCTTCAAACATCGAAATCGGAACAATTTGCGAATAACGAAGATTCTTATTTTGAAACGTATTGAAAATTCCTTTCGATAACCATTTGGCATCATCAACTCCAGTGTAAACATTTTCACCTTTTTTGGCCATGACAATTGCCGTTCCTGTATCTTGGCAAGATGGTAGTTGACCTTCGACGGCTACAGATGCATTTTGCAATAAATTATAAGCTACGAATCTATCATTATCAGTTGCTTCTGGATCAGTTAAAATATTGTTTAGCTTTTGCAAATGAGCAGTTCTCAACATAAATGAAACATCGTTCATGGCTTCTTGCGCCATTAATTCTAATGCTTTTGGGTCAACAGTTAGAATTTCTCTGTCGCCAAATTGCTCTACTTTTACGTAATCCGAAGTAAGTTTTTTGTAGTGTGTATCGTCTTTTAAAATCGGATACGGATCTTGATATATAAAGTCCATTTTGAAATATTTTTGAAGTGTAAAGTTANNAAGTTTTTTGTAGTGTGTATCGTCTTTTAAAATCGGATACGGATCTTGATATATAAAGTCCATTTTGAAATATTTTTGAAGTGTAAAGTTACGGAAAGTTGGTGGATTTTAGAAACTTGTTTTGGTTATTTAGTATAGAAATCTTCTGTTTAATTCTCTCTATTCTTTTTAATTATTGGGTTTTTTTCGATAAAATTGTATCCAATATCAATTATTTTTAAGGTTTGGTCTTTCATCAAAATTTTATAATATCTTCCGTCTGTAGATATTCCACTTATATCTGACACTTCTTTCCAATCACTAAATTTTAGAGTATACTTTGAATCTACTTCTTTTTTTACCGGTTTACCTTTTCTTAAAGCTACTTCAAGAAAAAAACTTTCAGAATCTTTTAAACGAAATTTAGATTCTTTATTAATGAATGAAAAGAGGCTAACTTTCTCATCAAATAAAAACTCATCATCGAATTCGACTTTTACATTTTGATAAGCAAAACTTAATTCTGAATAAGCTTTATCTAAATCTATAGGAGATTGTATATAACAAGAAATAGTTTTTACAATTTTACCGTTCTTAAAAAATGAAATAGTATTTGTTTGACTATCTGTTGCTTGTATTGAATAATTGTCTTTTAATTTTTGAATAGGGATTTTATCAAATAGGTTAAAATAATATTTAACTTGGGTACTATCTAATGTAGAATATAAATTATTTGTTTGAGTATTTGAAGAATAGGGTTTAAAAAACAAATTCCCTTTTCTATCTATATAGGTAGAATTAAATGGACAACTTCCATAACAAGGACTTCTATCGATAGTTATTGCATCATAACTTTTGTCATCAAAATAGTTGTCTTGCTTTTTAACTAATCTATAAAAAGCATTTTCGTATCCTTGAATAATCATTGTATCCTTCCATATCTTATTAACTTTTAGTGTATCCCAAGATTTAGACATTTTATTAAAAAATAAAATATTTGACTTATCAATTTTATAGTTAGTTTTTGATCCTAAAAAATAATAACTTCTTAAAAACTCGTGCCTTTCCTTCGCTTGCCAAACTTTATTGCTAATTGTATAATAAAAGCCTTGTTTGTAATCTATCAAAGAATCATTTAGAATTTCAAAATTATAATGAGGAGCAAATTCAGTTTCCAAAATATTCATAGGAAATTTAACTTTTGTACTATCATAATTAACAACTTTATCGAAATACCAATTTCCTATGTAGGGATTTGTCTTTTTATTTTTACATGAAAAAAGAAAAACAAAAACTATAATAAACATTACTTTCTTCATAAAATTGATTATGTAATTTAAGATATAGAATAAAGCACGAAAGAAACAATTATTAGAAATATAAAACCTATCCACGAGTTATTCTTTTTTGCAACTTCGTCAATAGATTTTGCCCCCAAATTAAATATCCAAATAAGTATGTTTCCTGTAAAATGACAAATTAGATGGAAGAAATCGTACATATTCCTATTTTAAAAAAACCAACTTGCCACAAAAATAGCAGTAATCATTTTAAAAAAACCAACTTGCCACAAAAATAGCAGTAATCACACAAATTACATCTACTAAAAGCATTGTACCTAAAGCATATCGGGTATTTTTAATATTAACCGAGCCAAAATAAACTGCAATAACATAAAACGTACTTTCGGCACTGCATTGAAAAATAGAACTCAATCTTCCTGTCATTGAATCGGCACCAAAAGTATTCATAGAATCAATCAAAAATCCACGTGAACCAGCAGAACTAAAAGGACGAAGCAATGCAACTGGTAAAGCATCTGTAATCTCTTTGCTAACTCCCAAATTAGAGAAACCAAAAGCAATCCAATTGCTAATTATTTCAAATAACCCACTATTTCTGAACAACGAAATAGCAACTAACATTCCTAAAACATAAGGAAAAATAGTGACTCCAGTTTTAACGCCATTATTTGCTCCAACCACAAATGCTTCATAAACAGTAGTATTTGCTTCTGTAAATTTCTTTTCTTTTACGAACGATAATATCAATGTGAAAACAATAATTACAACCAAAATCAAAGCAGAAAGATTAGAAGTAAAATAATTTTTACCTATTAAATCCAAATGATTTACATACATCAACAAACCAATAATTGCACCTATCAATCCCATTAATCCTGCAACCAAAGACGCACTTTTGAAGTTGATTTTTTGTTTAATTCCTACAATTAAAAACGCAGCAATAGTTCCAATAAAAGAGGTAATTATACAAGGCAACATCACATCTGCAGGATTTGCCGCACCAGCAGCAGCGCGATATCCAATAATTGAAGTTGCAATTAAAGTAAGTCCAGAAGCATGTAAGCACATGAACATGATTTGTGCATCACTGGCTTTGTCTTTTTCTGGATTTATTTCTTGTAAACTTTCCATAGCTTTTAGTCCGAAAGGTGTTGCAGCAGAATCTAATCCCAGAAAATTGGCGGCAAAATTCAAGGTCATATAAGAAATTGAAGGATGATTTTTTGGAATACTTGGGAATACTTTTACAAAAACTGGGCTTAATATTTTTGCCAATTTTTGTGATGCACCAGAAATAATTAGAAGTTCCATCAGTCCACAGAAGAACGCTAGATATGCCATTAGCGGCAAAATTAAATCCAACAAAGTGCTTTTACAGGTTGGCAATAATCCATCTGATTTCTGTTTTCCACTGTATATTTTAACCACTTTATTAGAAAAAACATAAGTAGAATCAATGTTCAAAGTATCACGATTGATGACCATTGTTTTATCTGGAGCCTTTTCTATACTGTCTTTTATAAAAGCTGGTAAGTCTTGAAGGTATTTTTCAGAAACTAAAATTGGATCGTCTTTTTTCCCGTTTAAAACGAAATCAATAGTGTAGTTATTTCCAGAGAATAAGCTAAAAATCACAAAGACAATTGATGAAATAAAGATAACGAGCCAAAATCTACTTAATACCATGGTTTTATTAATTTCAACTTCAAAAATCAATTTCAAATTTCAACCTCAATCTCTTTAAAGCAGAAAAATTCGAAATCAATTTTTAAAATTATTTTTTATTTATAATCATTTTAGATGCAATTGCTATTAATTCTTCAACTTCAATTAGAAGAAAAGTTCTAAAATCTTGGTTACCTTCATTTATATAATTTAATATTTTTAAGGAATTCCTAGATTCTTTTAGTTCCTTAACAACTAACGTTAACTTAAATATCAAATCTTTATCAGTTCCTGTTCCTTGGGATTCTCCAAAATTTAAAGAGGAACTTCCTGATGAACGGATAAGTTGATTTTTATAATATTCGTTTTCGTAGCTTTTATCCAATTTCCGTGTAAAGAAAATACATTCTCCAGCAAAACGAATTAATCTGTCATCAAAATTAAAAATTTTCTAATTAAAAGGATTTGATTCAAGCATAATAAATTGATTTTTGAAATTGACTTTTGAAGTTGATTTTTTTTTATACATGAATTATCTCGTCTTCAACCAATAAATCTTCTTTTCTGAAACGAAGAAAAACTTGAGCAACAGCAATCACATCTTTTTCGCAATACGTCACAATTCTATCGATGTCTTTTTCTACATAAAAAACGTGACCAACTTGACTTCCGTCAATGTCTCCTTTTGGAGATGGAATTCCGAGAATTTTTGTTAGTAATTTTAAGGAAGTAAAATGCTTATAATCGCCAAATTTCCATAACTCTAAGGTGTCTAAATGTTGGATTTCCCATGGTTTTTTCCCGAATAAATTGAGCTTGTTCGGAATGGTAACTTGATTGATAATCATACGTCGAGCTATAAACGGAAAGTCAAATTCTTTGGCATTGTGCCCACAAAGAATATTTTGAGAACCATCGAAATGATTATTTAGTAAATTATTAAAATCTAATAAAATTTTCTTTTCTTCTCCAAAAAAAGAGGTTACTCTAAAGTTTCGAATATCACCTTTGGTTGTAAAATAACCAACAGAAATACAGACTATTTTTCCAAACTCTGCCCAAATTCCTGCTCTGTCATAAAATTCTTCGGCGGTAAATTCATCTTTTCTTTGGTAGTGCGTTTTTTGTTCCCAAAGTTGTTTCATTTCGTCATCAAGTGAATTGAAATTCTCTTCTAAAGGAACTGTTTCAATGTCAAGAAATAAGATGTTGTCCAGGCGTATTTTTTCTATCATTTTTTAGCCACGAATTAGACAAATTTACACAAATGTAAATTCATAATTAGTTTTTACTTTGTTTTTTATACCTTTTGGGTCTTAAGTTACGAATGTAAAAAAAATTGTGGTAATTCGTGTAATTCGTGGCAAACTTTTAAAACAAACTTTGTTGATTACTAGGTGATTCGTGTTCGAGTAGCCATTTTTTTCGCCACAATCCGCCTGCGTAACCTGTAAGTAAACCGTCTGTTCCGATAACTCTGTGGCATGGAACTACAATCCAAAGTGGGTTTTTGCCATTGGCTGAGGCTACGGCTCTAATAGCTTTTACATCGCCAAGTTTTTTTGATAAATCCATGTATGACATTGTTTTTCCGAAAGGTATATTGAGTAATTCTTGCCATACTTTTTGTTGGAAATCAGTGCCTTTTGGATTTAATTTGAAATCAAAATCTTTACGTTTTCCATCAAAATATTCTTGAAGTTGTAACACTGCTTCTTGGAGTTCGTTAGGAATTTTTGTGGAAAGTTCACCTTCTGATAAAATAGAAATTATAGAAACTCCGCTTTCATCGCCAACAATTTTGGTGATTCCGAGTGGTGAATTTATGAAAACAGTTTTTGACATTCTTTTTTAGAAAGTTTAAATATAAAAAAAATCACAAAGCAAAAAGAAAAACTCTTGACTTTGTGATTTGAAATTAAACATGAAATTTTTATTTTTCTTGACTGTAAATATATTGTTCTAAAGATTGTAATTCTTCTTCGGAAAACGTTTTTGTTAAAGCAAAATTGGCTTTCATAACTTCGTATTGCGATGGATCGACAATTGGTTCGCCTTCTCCTTTTAGAAATGTGATCATATTTGCATTTTTCTCTTTGTAGATTTCTGCAATATCTTGTATGCTTGGTCCAACTAATTTAATATCGAGTTTGTGGCAAGTGGCACATGTACCTTTTCCTTCAAAAATTTCTTTTCCTTTTTCGGCTAATGGAAATTCTGATACTTCTGGTTTGGCTGCTTCGACAATTTCTTTTTCGTCTGAAACTGGATTTCCAAATTTGTCTTCTTTTTTGTCTCCACCACAACTTACCAAAAGCATTACAACTAATAATGTTAATGACTTTAAAATTATTTTCATTTTACCTTTTTATTAAATATAGTCAAAGATACTTCTGATGATTTATACTAAATATGATTTTTATCAGAAAATAAAAATTCAATACAAATGCCATTTAGCCCCGATTGTAGCGGAAATCCTTTTCTTTTGTTGCCTTCGAGAATATTTCGATAAACTCAATACAACGCCTCAGGCAACAGAAGAAAAGATTGGAGAGTAAAGCGGGAACTGCCATTACTGATATATCCCGAGCCATTCGCTCCTTCCTTTGACTGTGCTCAGGATGCCATTATTTATTTAAAATAATGGCAGCTTCTTTTGCAAAATAAGTTGAAATTAAACTTGCTCCTGCACGTTTGATGCACATTAATTGTTCCATCATGATTTTGTCGTGGTCTAACCAACCTCTTTCGGCAGCGGCTTTTATCATGGCATATTCGCCCGAAACATGAAAAACCGTTACTGGAACATTCACGGCGTTTTTTACTTCACGAACAATGTCGAGATAGGCAATTCCTGGTTTTACCATAACCATATCGGCACCTTCTTCAACATCCATAAGTGCTTCTTTGATGGCTTCGATGCGGTTGGCATAATCCATTTGATAGGTTTTTTTGTCTTTTGGTACTTCGACAGGCTCAGCATCCAAAGTAGTGTCTTTTGGCGCAGAATCTAAAGCATCGCGAAAAGGTCCGTAAAATGCAGAAGCATATTTTGCAGAATAACTCATAATTCCCACATTT
>JAIFLT010000093.1:0-329 GCA_020048955.1 Flavobacterium sp. | reverse complement strand
AGTGTCTTTTGGCGCAGAATCTAAAGCATCGCGAAAAGGTCCGTAAAATGCAGAAGCATATTTTGCAGAATAACTCATAATTCCCACATTTGAAAATCCCGCAGTGTCTAATCCTTGACGTAAACGCAAAACGCGTCCGTCCATCATGTCGCTTGGTGCAACGAAATCGGCACCAGCTTGTGCGTGAGAAACGGCCATTTTTACTAAAGCGTCATTAGTGGCATCGTTAGCAATATCTCCATTTTCGATGATTCCGTCGTGACCGTAAATTGAATATGGATCGAGAGCCACATCTGGCATTACAATCATTTCTGGGCAAGCAACTTTTA
>JAIFLT010000199.1 GCA_020048955.1 Flavobacterium sp. | reverse complement strand
AAACACGAATATTGTGCTTTGCCAATTTCAAGCGTTGCCGCATCGTTAGACGTAACTTTTTGGATTAAAGCCAAAGCATGTTCACCCGAAATTAGGAATTCACCCATGTGTGACACATCAAAAACACCAACACCAGTTCTAACGGTTTCGTGTTCTGCGTTTACTCCTTCATAAGAAACCGGCATATTGTAACCTGCAAATGGAACCATTTTTGCTCCTAATCCTTCGTGAATGTGCGTTAAAGCTGTATTTTTCATTACTTATTTTAGTTTGTATGTTTGAATGGCTAAAATAGTATTTTTTGAAGAATTGACGTGATTAGAAAAGAAATTTATTTACTCTTTTTGGCATTGTATTCCACGATGGCTTGATGCTCTAAATCTCCAACTTCTTCTGTAAGGTGTCTATTCGCCAAATTAGACGGAGCACAATATTGAATATCGTCTGCTAATTCTTGAGTGGTTATTTTAAAAATATTTATGGATTATTATTTTTCTTCTTAATAAAATCTGATGGTGCACTGCCAAAATGGGTTTTAAACAATTTACTAAAATATTTTCTATCAGCATAGCCCACATGAAAGCTGGCATCTTGAACAGAAAAGTTTTTTGCTACAATTAGTTCTTTTGCCGTTTTTAGTTTATAATCTCTTACAAATTCTACAAAAGACATGTTGGTAATGGCTTTAATTTTTTTGTATAAAACCGAATGACTCATGGCTAATTGTGTGCCTACAAACTTGGCATCAAGCTCTGGAGAACTCATGTTTTCTTCAATTATTTTTACCATTTTTTTCATAAACTCTTCGTCAGATTTGTTTAATTGCAACTGACTTACGGGCACTAACTCTTGATGTTTAAATTTTTGATACAACAATTCTCTGTTTTTCAAAACGCTTTTTATTCTAGTCATCAAAAGCGATTCGTTGAATGGTTTTGAAATATAATCGTCGGCTCCGGTTTCAAAACCTTCCATTTTATATATAAAAGATGATTTTGCAGTTAATAAAATTACTGGAATATGACTGGTATTGATGTTTGATTTGATGGTTTTAGTAAGTGCAATGCCATCCATTTGTGGCATCATTACATCGCTAATAATCAGGTCGATAGGGTTTTTGTTCAGTTGTTCTAACGCTTCCAATCCGTTTGAAGCTTCTACCACTAAAAAGAGTTGCGAAACTACATCTACCACATATTTTCTGATTTCTGGATTGTCTTCTACTATTAAAATAGTCTTTTCATTAAAGTTATTTTCGTCTAAAATCTCTTCATTGACAATGGTTTTGTTAGAAGTATCAATAAAATAGTTCTCAATATTTTCGGTCATTGATGGTGTGGCATCAAGATTATCTTGGTTAAAATGTGCTTTGCCTTTTTGAAGGATTATTTTAAAATTACTTCCTTTCCCAAGGTTACTTTCTACAGTAATTGTTCCTTGGTGCATTTCAATTATTTCTTTTGAAATGGCAAGACCTAGTCCCCAACCTTTATTGTTTGTTGCGTTTTTATCGTAGAATTTATAAAATCGATTGAAGATTTTTAATAGATTTTTTGGAGAAATGCCAATGCCTTCGTCTATAATTTCGAGTTGAATGTGGCTAGCAGTTTCAGAAATTACTAGTTTAATGGCGCCACCTTCTTGTGTAAATTTAAACGCATTAGACAATAAATTATAGAGTACTTTCTCTATTTCGTTTTTATTAAACCACAATTTAGCTTTTGGCAACTGCGTTTCAAAAGAAAAAGTAATGTTTTTTTGAAGTGCCATTTCGTTAAAAGACAAATAAATTTCTTTTGTAAAACTCACAAAATCTGAATACGTTACTTTGAGTTTACTTTGTTCTAGTTTTCTAAAATCGAGCAATTCATTAAGAAGCTGGAGCAAGTGGTTGCAATTTTTTTTAATGGTTTCAATGGGAGTTATTTGATTGACATCTTGGCTGGGTATCAATCTATTTACAGCGCCTAAAATAAGTGTGATGGGTGTTCTAATATCGTGAGAAATGTTGGTAAAAAATTGTTGTTTCAATTCATAAATTTCAATGTCTTTTTCGTGATTTATTTTTTCTAGTTGCAAATTGGTTTTCATTTGTTCCCAAGCAATAATGTATTTTCTAAACCAATAAAAAGTTAAGATTATCAATACAAAATAAAGAAAAATTGCCCACCACGATAGCCAAAAAGGTTTTAAAACTTGCAATTTTACGCTGGTATAATTGGTTTCCCATTGGCTGCCTTTTTCCCTACTTTTTACTTTAAAAATATAATTGCCCGGTGCCAAATTAGTATAAGTTGCTGTTCTGTCTTTTCCGATGTATCGCCAATCTTTATCAAAATTTTCCATCATAATGGCATATTCACAACTGGTTGCAAACGGAAATTCTAATGCCGAAAATTCAAAGGTTATGACATCTTGATTGTGTTTGAGCGTAATTTTATCAGTAAAAGCAATGTCTTTTGTTAAAACACTAGTTGAATCAATGGGCACTTCTTTGTTGAACAATTTAAAATTAGTGAGTTTAACGATGGGCGATTTGCTTTCTACTTCAATTGTTTTGGGGTTTATTTTTACCACACCGTCAATACCTCCAAAATAGATGTATCCGTCTTCGTCTTTAAAAATGGAGTTGATATGAAATTCTGAGGATAATTTTGGTAATGTTTTAAACGTTTTTGTGCGATAATTATAATTGATAATACCTTGTTTGGTACTGAACCAAATGGTTTGATGGTTGTCTTCAATAATGCCAGTGATGGTTTGGTATTTTAAATTTTCGTTTGTATCAAAACGTTCTATTTTTCGGGTTTTCAAATTCATTCTGTTAATACCACTACCCGAAGTTCCTATCCATAAATAATTTTTTGAGTCTTTATAAATTGAAAAAATATTGTTATTGCTAATGGTATTATTGTCTGTATCTTTGTGTTTATAGTAGGCAAAAAGAGATGTTTTTGTGTCTAATACGTTTAATCCACCGCCAAAAGTAGCCATCCAAATATTGTTACCGTCTTTAACAAGATCTATAACATTGTCATTATTGATGGATTTAAAATTAGTAGCACTTTCTCTATATGCTTTGAATTGTTCAGTTTTGGTGTTAAAATAATTGAGACCGCCGCCCCAAGTAGCAATCCATAAATTATTGTTTTTGTCTTCAATAATGTCTCTAACATCGTCAAAACTAATAGAATTTTTATTTTCAAATTGGTGTTTATATGTAATAAATTGTTCGTTTTTTGGGTTGTATTTTATCAAGCCATTTTTAAAAGTGCCTATCCAAAAAGTGCCATCGGTTGTTTCGGTTATTTTTTGAACGTAATTTGCTTTAAATGAGGAAGAAACGTTTTTTGAACTGTAATATTTTATTTGATTGGTTTGCGTGTTATATTGGGTCATTCCTTCGCCATCAAGCCCAAAATACAATACTTTGTTCTTTTTGAAAATAGACAAAACGGGTGACGGATTTAACCCTACGATATCGCCATATAATAACTCCGTATTGTTTTTTTTATCAATCACATTGATGCCGTTCCATGCGGTGCCTATCCAAATGTTAGCCTCGTCATCTTCCATGATTTCAAAAATAGCATTACCAGAAATAGATGTTTCTAAAGGAGAATTGTGTAAATAATTGCGAATAACTGGTTTTTTGTCAAAATTTTCCACTTTAAAAAGTCCGTTACCATCTGTACCTATCCATAAATTATTTTTACGATCTATTTTTACAGAACGCACAATATTTATTTCTTGATTGATTCCTAAATTTTCTTTTAAATAATCTGAAAATTGAAGTGTGTTTACCTCAAAAAGTAATAAGCCACTTCCTCTTGTTCCTACCAAAATTTTATCTGAACTTAACGGAGCAATGACATTTATAAAATCTGAAAATTGATTTTGATTTGACTTTATTTGTTGAAATTTTTTGGTTTTTGTATTAAATATAAACAAGCCATTTCCAAAAGTACCAATCCATAAATTATGGTTTTTATCTTCATAAATACTGGTAATTCCACTGTTTTTTTGCGATTGATTATCCTTAAATAAACTAAAAAAAGAAACCAATTGTTGCTTATCAGGATTCAAACAAGCCAATCCTTTTTCTGTTCCAAGCCAAATAAAACCTTTGGAATCTTCTATTATAGCTTCTACATTATTAAACAAGAGCGATTTTGAAATATTTAGATTATTTTTTAGATTGGTAAAACGGTCAAGATGTGGGTTATAGTAGCTTAAACCTCCACCTAGAGTGGCAATCCAAATTCTGTTTTTGCTATCAATGATGATGTCTGAAATATCATTAGACCCAATGGCACTGTTTTGTTTGTTATAAACTTTTATCTCTTGTCCGTCAAACCGGTTTAATCCGTTGTTTGTAGCTATCCAAACATAGCCGTTTTTTTCTTTAACCATTCTGTTGATTCTGCCATTTGACAAACCTATAGACTGGTTAATTTTTTTAAAAACGGGTTGCGATTGCGAAAAACAAAACGATGTTCCTACAAAAAATACAATAAATTTTTTTAAAAACGGGTTGCGATTGCGAAAAACAAAACGATGTTCCTACAAAAAATACAATAAATATGTTTATAAATAATTTCAATAGGGGTATGAATTAGGATATGTTTTAGGATAAATAAAAAACACTATTAATAATGTCCAAGTGCCGAAACAACTACTACTAAGTTATCTGGTTCTTCAATGATTTGATAAATCAAGCGGTCTTTTTTGTTAATTCTTCTGCTCCAATAGCCACTAAGTTGGTGTTTTAATGACTCAGGATTTCCAATGCCAATGGTTGGATGATTTTCTAGTTCTAAAAATATTTTATCAAGTTTTCTTGAAGAGGCTTTATCGCCTGACTTATATATTTGAGCAATTTCTTTCTTTGCTGTTTCTTTAAAATCTAGGTTATACTTTCCCATATATTTCTAGGGTTTACACGTGTAGATTTTTCGTCTTTTGTTGCTAAAATTTTAGCAACAAAAGCAGGGTCATAAGGCTTTTCTTTCTTGGTTTTTGTTTTAAAACTAACATTCATTTCTTTTAGAAATGCTATTATTTTTTCTAAATTTTGTCCTTCTGTTTCTATAATGATGGTTTCCATAACTTTATAATTTTTATCAAAGATATTGATTTTTTTAAAAAATAGTTAACAATGGCAGATACATTAAAAAAAACACTATTAATAATGTCCAAGTGCCGAAACAACTACTACTAAATTATCTGGTTCTTCAATGATTTGATAAATTAATCGGTCTTTTTTGTTAATTCTTCTGCTCCAATAACCTGATAGGTTATGTTTTAGTTTTTCAGGATTGCCAGTGCCAATGGTTGGATGATTTTCAAGCTCAAATACGATTTGTTTTAGCCGTTTTATATCGTTTTTGTTTCCTGATTTTGTAATTTTTTCAAAATGAACTTGTGCTGGTTTTTCTACAATTATGGTGTATTTCATTTTACCCGAATAATTCTTTTTTATAATTATCGTCTAAAACCCTGCGTTCATTTGATTTAGAAGCTTCCAAAACCATCTTCACAAATTCTGGATTATATGGCTTTTCTTTTTTAATTTTTGATTTAAAACTAATGTTCATTTCTTTTAAAAATGCTTTTATTTTTTCTAAATTTTGTCCTTCTGTTTCTATAATGATGGTTTCCATAACTTTATAAATTTTATCAAAGATACTGATTTTTAAAAAAATAGTTATCAATTAAAAAAAATTTCAATGAGTAAAACATTTCAGTATAAAATGTATTCAATACTTTATTAATTGAAAATTACTGATTTTTTTAAAACTTAAAAACTATATTCTAACATCACTACTTCTTTACGGATAAACTCGATTTTAACTTCAAATTTTTTGCCTCAGCTGATATTTCAATTGATTTAGTTAATTTATTGGTTTTCAAAATAATAGTGGCAACTCCTGCTTCAATAGCTACTGGGTTTTCTCCTATTAATTGGGCATTTCCGTTTATACTGAATTGAATTTTATCGTTGGCATCAGTAATTATGGTTCCGTTTTTGTCTAAAATTGTTGCATACACAAAAACAACATCATCGTTTTTAGTGTCCAATTCTCTATTGCTAAAATCTACTTCAATTTTTATGTTTGATGGTGTTTTTGGACTTGTAACTTTATGATTTACAACGTTTTTATTGTTGATATATCCTTTTGCTTCGAGTATTCCCGAAACGTATTTTGGAATTTTAAACGTAAATGGAGGATGTTTTAAATGCGAGGTCATTCTATTTTTATCGGGTTGTTGTTTGCCTAACGATTTTCCGTTTAAAAAAAGTTCCACTGCCTCACAATTACTAAAAATTCGCACTTCAAGCGGACTGTCTTTTTTCCATTGATTGGCAATAAATATCATGGGTTTACCAAAATTTTCATTGGTATCTCGCTGACTTTGATAAAAATAATAAGACGGTTTTGCAATTCTAAAAAGATCCATGATGCCCGATGCTTCTAAATCATCGGCATAACCTCTGTTGTAATCATACATTACCCAATAACCATCGGCAAAAGCGGGTGTTTGCAAATTGTCGTTGTGTGCTTCTTGTAGGTTAGTTGCTTGTTGCAGCAATCCTTTTTCGCCATCTGTTCTGAGCTGTCTGCTAGAACGTTCAAGAGGCAACAAATTGCTCCAAGAGGTTTGATTTAAACCGGCATTCATAGCATAATATTCCCAATCGCCATATTCTGACACGTTGTAGGGTTTTTTGATTGTTTTGTCATAATGTTCCAATCGATGCTGACGCGCTTGCAAGTAAATATCATAGCCATACGATTGCCAGCCAGCCGTATAACATTGATTGCCAGGATATTCTTTTTTTGCGATAGCGGTTAATTGATCTATAAAAGGTTCGGGCATCCACGACTCGTTCAACGAAACTTCCCAAGCTAAAACCGATGCATGATTGCGGTCTCTTCTTATTAAATCTTTTGCTGTTTGAAAAATATGAGCTTGAAACGCTTTGTCTTCACTAAAATATTGCCACCCTAAAATAGCATCAATAGTAATCAAACCCAACTCGTCGCAAGCGTTCATAAAGGCGGTAGATTGCGGATAATGAGATAATCTCACATAATCAAAACCAGCGTCTTTTATTTTTTTGGCATCTCTA
The DNA here is from genome assembly GCA_020048955.1 of Flavobacterium sp. Taxonomy (GTDB): domain Bacteria; phylum Bacteroidota; class Bacteroidia; order Flavobacteriales; family Flavobacteriaceae; genus Flavobacterium. The sequence continues at coordinate 901 of JAIFLT010000199.1, read as the reverse complement.
TAACTGGCATTATCTGAAAGGGCATAGCCAATGTAGGGATATTCTTGATGACGATTTACACCTCTTAAAAATGTTTTTTCGCCATTCAAATACAACTCTTGACCTATAAATTTGATGGTTTTAATTCCTATTTGGGTAATTTCTTGGTCAGTTACTTTTCCGTTTTGAATAATTTCGGTTTTTAATTGGTATAAATTAGGGGCATTGGGCGACCATAATTCGGGGTTTTTCAAAGTTAGCGTTTCCGAAAATTGTTGGTCTTCTGCTTTTTTAAGGGAATAAACATCGCTTTCTTTAGTAAGAACTTCTTTTTTGTTTTTTAGTAAGGTATTTTTAATGATAAATCGTTGTGAATCAGTATTTTCGTTCTTAATATGGGTTTGAATTTTTATAGTGGCTTCTTGTTGAGAAACTTTTGGATAGGAAACAAAAATGCCACCACTTGCTGTTTTATTTTCAAAAATAGCATCGGTGATGTGTAACGGATTTTTTGCCACAAGCCACACATTTCTATAAATGCCACCATAGGTATTAAAATCTAATGTTTTCAAAGGTTTAGGTCCTGTTATTGGATTGTCAAAATTGTTTAATTTTACATAAATAGTGTTTTCTTTATCAAAAAGTGCCACATCCGAAAAATCAACAACAAAAGGCAAATAGCCACCATGATGCTTGATGAGTTTTTTATTGTTTATCCATACTTCGGAAGTGTTCATAGCGCCTTCAAATTTGAGAAATAATTTTTTGTTTTTCATTTCATCTGTAAGGGTAAATTTTTTACAATACCACGAAATTCCTTGCCACTGATTATTTACAATTTTAGGTTCAATTTTTGGCGTATGAGGTAATGAAACGCTATCCCATTTAGTAAAATCCGTTGTCTTTAAATAGCTTTCATCAG
>JAIFLT010000114.1 GCA_020048955.1 Flavobacterium sp. | reverse complement strand
GTCCTCTGCTCAATTCTCTTTTCAAATTTATCTCCTTGGAAGATTCTTTGAATTAATATTCCTGGAATGTGAATTTCGTTAGGATTTAAGCTTCCAGCCGGAAGTAATTCTTCTACTTCGGCAATGGTTATTTTTCCTGCGCCACACATTGATGGGTTAAAATTTCTGGCGGTTCCTTTGAAAATTAGGTTTCCGGCTTCGTCGCCTTTCCAAGCTTTTACGATAGAAAAATCGGCTTTGAAGGCATGTTCCATCACGTGCATTTTTCCGTTGAATTCGCGCACTTCTTTTCCGATAGCTACTTCCGTTCCGTAGCCAGCAGGAGTGAAGAAAGCTGGTATTCCTGCTTGTGCAGCACGACAACGTTCGGCAAGAGTTCCTTGTGGAATTAACTCAACTTCTAATTCGCCTGAAAGCATTTGGCGTTCAAACTCGGCATTTTCACCAACGTAAGACGAAATCATTTTTTTGATTTGCTTTTGCTGTAATAATAATCCCAAACCAAAATCGTCAACACCTGCATTGTTGGAAATACAAGTTAGATTTTTTGTTCCTTTTTTAACCAATTCTGCAATGGAGTTTTCTGGAATTCCGCACAATCCAAAACCGCCAAGCATTATGGTCATATTATCTTCAATACCTTGAAGTGCTTCTTGAACAGAATTTACTTTTTTATTAATCATAATTTAACTATGAAATTTATTTTCTAAAATTTAAAGACCAAATTCGTCGGTATTTTGTTCTTCTGTATCTGTTGAATCGGTTGCAACAGTAGGTTTTGGTGGAGTCCAACAATCTACTTTTATGGCAAAATTATCTGGTCGTTCAAACTCATCTGTAGCGATCTGAAGGTCTTTATCTTCATAACATTTTTTCATAAAATATCCCCAAACAGGCAAAGCTGCTGTTGCTCCTTGACCATAAATAATGCTTTTAAATCGTGCCGAACGGTCTTCACAACCCACCCAAACACCGGTTACTAAGTTGGGAACCATTCCAATAAACCAACCATCAGACTGGTTTTGTGTTGTTCCAGTTTTTCCTGCAATCGGATTTTTAAACATATAAGGATAACCAGTCCAACGATTATCACCACTTCCTCCGCCTTCCGTTCTTAGTCTCTCACCAGAACCACCTTCTGTAACTCCTTCTAGAAGTTTAATTACTGCAAAAGCAACATCTTTATTTAATACATCGTGAGACTCAGGAACTGGTTCGTATATAACAGCACCATTTTTATCTTCTATTCTTGAAATAAATTGTGGTTTCATATAAACTCCTTGATTAGCAAAAGTACTGTAAGCAGCAACCATATCTTGAACTGTAATATCTACTGCTCCAAGAGCAATAGCCGGTTGAACAGGAATTTCTGTTGTAACACCCAGTTTTTTGGTTAATTCTACCACAGCCTCTGGACCCGTTTTGTCAATTAATTTTGCCGAAATAGTGTTAATAGAATTTGCCAAAGCTTTCTTCAAAGTAACCATCCCGCGGTATTTTTGATCAGAATTTCTTGGTTCCCAATCTTCGGTTACATGATGGCGTCCTTTTCTTATCATAAACGGTCCGTCAATTATAGTGTCACAAGGCGACATTCTTAATTGCTCAATGGCAGTAGCATAAACAAAAGGCTTAAATGTAGAACCTACTTGACGAGCACCTTGACCAACGTGGTCGTACTGAAAATATTTATAATTAATTCCTCCAACCCATGCTTTTACTTGACCCGTTTGAGGCTCCATGGACATTAAACCCGCTTGCAAGAAGTGTTTGTAATATCTTATAGAATCTAATGGTGTCATAACGGTATCTCTTTCACCCTTCCAGGTAAATACGGTCATTTTGGTTTTTTTACTGAATGAGGCAATAATTTCTTCATCTGTTTTATCATCAGCTTTTAAAATTCTCCATCTTTCAGAGTTTTTCATGGCTTGTTTGATGATTTTATCAGTTTCAGCATCAGTAATATTTACAAAAGGTGCATTTTTATTTCCTTTTTGTTGAATCCAGAATTCTTCTTGAAGGTTTTTCATATGAGCCAAAACAGCTTCTTCTGCATGTTCTTGAATCTTTGAATCAATTGTGGTGTAAATTTTCAAACCATCACCATAAATATCGTATTCTTCTCCGTCTGGTTTTTTATTTTCTTTTACCCAATTTTTTAAATAATCACGAAGATATTCTCTAAAATAAGTAGCCGTTCCATCAAGATGACTTTCTGGATGAAAATCTAGTTTTATTGGTTTTTTCTCCAAAATTTTCTTTGCAGATTCTTCTAGATGTTTGTTTCGAACTAATTGACCAAGCACAATGTTTCTTCTAGTTAGTGCTCTTTCTGGAAAACGATTTGGATTAAATCTGGAAGGATTTGTTAACATTCCAACCAATAAGGCACTTTCCTCAACAGTTAAATCACGTGGTTCTTTACTAAAATACACTTTAGAAGCGGAACGAATTCCAACTGCTCCATTAACAAAATCGACCTGATTTAAGTATAGTGCAATAATTTCTTGTTTGGTATATTGTCTTTCTAATCGAATGGCAATAATCCATTCTTTAGCTTTTTGTACGATTCTAAAAGGAAGAAATTTAGAGCCTTCTCCATGGAATAAATTTTTTGCTAATTGTTGTGTAATAGTACTTGCACCCCCATCTTTTCCTAGTTTAAGAGCGGCACCAAAAGTTCTTCTTGCATCAATTCCAGAGTGTTGATAGAATCGTTCGTCTTCGGTTGAAACTAGAGCATCTACTAGAGATTTTGGCAAATCCTTGTACTTGATAGCGGTTCTATTTTCGTTGTAAAATTTTCCTAAAGTAACTCCATCAGAAGATATGATTTCTGTAGCTAAATTAGAATCTGGATTTTCTAAATCTTCAAACGAAGGCATCTTGCCAAAAAGTCCCCATGAAGCAAATAGAAAGAAAAGAAAAAGTCCGCCAAGAGTGTAAAAAAATAATTTCCAAAACTTTTTTGAATAATATTTTATGTCTTTTATTTGACTTTTATTTTGAGTATTAGTTTTTTGTTCCATAATTTTTAGTCTAAAGATTCTACTCTAAAACCTATTTCAGTAATTCCTTTTAAGTTTTCAACTCCAGCTACTTTTCCGGTTTGTCTTACCGCTTGCTTGATATAAACTTTATATTCTCCTTTTAACTTGAATTCTTCTTTGTCTTTATAAAAAAGTTTACTTTCTTTTACATCAGAAAATCCTTCTCCCATAAGCGTTCCATCAGGATTTGCCATCTGATATTCTAAGGTATCGACTGTTGTTTTTTTGTTTGGTTGCTCTAATGCTACAATTAAAAATAGATTATTGAATGGATAATCGTTGTTATCTCTAACGTTTACAAACAAGTTATATTTTTTTGAACTATCAAATTGAGGCAACTTAAACATTACAACGCTGTCTTTATGCCATGAATTTCCTACCGATTTGTACTCGTCGAAAACACGTTTTTTATCGCACGAAATAATTAAAAGCGCTACTAAAAAAAACAGTATGCTATTTTTTATCTTCATTCTTTTTAATGATTATAGGTCTTTTATTCTGTGGTTTTTGATTTTCTTCGTCATTTCTTTTTCGCTCGTTTTGGTTTTGCCCTTGATTTGGTTTTGAATTAGGGTTTGAAGCGGTTTTATCTCCTTGATTTCCGTTTGGATTTTGAGCTTTATTTTTATTTCTGTTTTTATTCTTGCTCTTTTTTGGTTGGTCAAATCGTGTCAAACTTTCTTGCCCCATAGCATTGTTAAAGTTAGCTTCTTGTTCAACAACAATTTCTATTGCAAAATCTTCAAGAGAAGAAACACGTATTTTTTCTTTATTTTGAGCTACTATTTCTTTAACCTGTTCAATTTTTAAAACATGCCAATTGGCAAAATTATCCGTATATGCAAACCACATTAATCCTTTAAAAATATCTTGTTTCTGACAAATTGCATCACCTTTTTCTGTGTATAATTTAGTTTCAAAATCTGGAAAATCTCTTAACGCGTCAAGATAAGTATCCAATTCATAATTCAAACAACATTTTAATTTACCACATTGTCCTGCTAATTTCTGTGGATTTAGTGATAATTGTTGGTAGCGTGCTGCCGATGTATTTACGCTTCTAAAATCGGTTAACCATGTTGAGCAGCACAACTCTCTTCCGCAAGAACCTATTCCGCCAAGGCGCGATGCTTCTTGACGAAAACCAACTTGTTTCATTTCAATACGCGTTTTAAATACTTGCGCAAATTCTTTAATTAACTGCCTAAAATCTACTCGGTCATTTGCTGTGTAATAGAAAATAGCTTTTGAACCATCACCTTGAAATTCGATATCAGAAATTTTCATTTCAAGTTTTAAAGCAATAGCAATTTCACGTGCTTTTACTTTCATAGGTTCTTCTTTATCGCGAGCCTCGCTCCAAATATCGATATCTTTTTGAGAGGCTTTTCTATAAACTTTTGTAATGTCGCTACTTTTATATATCATGACCAGGCGAAGCTTCAGTTGCAACGATATCGCCAATACTTAAAGTAAGTTTTTCTGTATTTCTATAAAATTCTTTACGGCCATTTTTAAAGCGTACTTCTACACAATCAAATGGTGCTTCTCCTGTTGGCAAATTCATGTTTCCCAACCAATCAAAAACGGTTAATTTATTGCAGCTATCGGTGCCGCAAGTCCCATTATTTTTACAACCCTTAGGCGCGCCGCCATCAGAAGTTGAACAACTTGTACATGCCATAATTATATAGGTAGTATTGCCAATTAGCAATTTAAGTTCATAAAACGTTTAATTGGTAAAGATAGTATTTTTATAAAATAAATTCCAATAAAAAAATCCCAAAAACTAAGGCTGAAAAAACAGTTAGAAATTGGGATTTTAAACAGTTGATTATTAAACCAGTTATTCTAAAATTTTAAATAATTTATCGGATAATCGTACTCTAAAAGGCACTTCAAAAGTAACTTTATCACCAATTTTTGCAGTAGCATTTTCATTTCCGTTAACCAACATTTTTTCTAAAACTAATTCTTGATTTCCTGTTGTTGGACCAGAAATTAAAATTTTATCACCAATGTTTACTTCGTAATTTTGAATAATGAAAAGACCAACTTGAGCTTTTACATAATAATGTTGAACATTTCCTAGATGCACTTTTTTTTGTTTTATCTTTTGAAGAATTTTATTAGATTTATTGGCAAAAGCTAAAGGTTTGTCCGATAGTTCGCCCGAATGTTTGAATTTCAATTTTTCAGATTTTCCTTTTCGAAAAACTTTGTTACCCACTTGTTTTCCGCGTCTTAATTTGACTTGTTCGGCTAATGGAAGATGCGTAATTTCTAAACATTCTGTAGAACAACAATTTTCCATTGCAGCTTTACAATCGTCACATTGAATGAACAATAAATGGCAACCATCGTTTAAACAGTTGGTGTGATTATCGCAAGGTTTTCCGCATTGATGACATTGCGAAACGATATCGTCGGTAATTCTTTCACCCAATCTGTGGTCGAAAACAAAGTTTTTTCCAATGAATTTACTTTCTATGTTTTCTTCTTGAATTTGTTTGGCATAATTGATAATTCCGCCTTCTAATTGGAACACATTTTTAAAACCTTGATGTTTAAAATAAGCAGAAGCTTTTTCACAACGAATTCCGCCAGTGCAATACATCACAAGATTTTTATCTTCTTTAAAATCTTTTAATTGCTCGTTGATAATCGGCAAACTTTCTCTAAAAGTTTCTACATCTGGGGTAATCGCACCTTTAAAATGACCGATTTCACTTTCGTAATGATTTCTAAAATCGACTACGATGGTGTTTGGATCTTCTAAAATCTGATTGAATGCTGCCGCTTTTAAATGCACACCAATATTGGTTACATCAAAAGTTTCGTCGTTTAATCCGTCAGCTACAATTTTATCTCGAACTTTTACAGTTAATTTCAAAAACGAATGATCATCGTGCTCTACGGCAACATTCAAACGAATGCCTCGCATAAATTCATACGCTTCTAAAGTTTCTCTAAAAGCTTCAAAGTTTTCGGCAGGAACACTCATTTGAGCATTAATTCCTTCTTTGGCTACATAGGTTCTGCCAAGAGCATCGAGTTGGTTCCATTGGATAAATAAATCGTCGCGAAATTTTTTGGGATCTTCAATTTTGGCATACGCATAGAAAGATAATGTAAGACGTTGTTTTCCGGCTTCATCAATTAATTGAGCTCTTTCTTCTGCGCTTAAGGTGTTATACAGTTGCATGCTATAAACGTTTTAAGTGAGAAATAGGTGTATGAATTCTAAATGGAAGAATTCGAGAGCAAAGGTAATTTTTATAAATAAAAAAACCAATCAAATTTTTATTGAAAGGGTTTCTTCTTCATAGCAATTCTTCCTTTAATTTATAATCACACAAGTACCAGAAACACAAGCAACAGTATTTGGTGGTAAAACCATAGCACAATCAGAAACAGCATTTGTTTGTATGTTAAATTGATGTTCCATTTCGTTATATTCGGTAACTAAATCCTCTAATTGAGCAAGGTTAACGGCGCTTGAAAAAAGTAAATATTCTCTCGGTCCACCACAAGGTTTGCTTCCAAAAGCAATATAACTGCAACTTCCAGTACATAATGAATTATTAATAAGTGTCATTACTTCTGCTTTTTTTGCATCGAGCATTTGTTGCGTAATTATATCATTTGATTGAGAATTGTCACTACTTGAGCATTGAAATGATAAAGCAACAATAATAAGTACTAAAAGTATTATTAGTTTTTTCATTTTTATATTTTTTAATTAGATAATATAAATTTGCAAAGGTTGCGTCTAAAATAAAAAAATCCTATCGTTTGGAAAGGATTTTATCTTTTTAACAGAATTCTGCGTAAGCGTCTTTTAAATTTTCTGCAATCATTTCGGCAGGGCGACCTTCGATGTGGTGACGTTCTAACATGTGAACCAATTCACCATTTTTAAACAAAGCCATACTTGGCGATGATGGAGGAAAAGGGAACATTTGTTCTCTTGCAGCATCAACAGCTTCTTTATCAACTCCTGCAAAAACGGTTACTAAATGATCTGGTTTTTTGGCTCCATCTAAACTCATTTTAGCTCCCGGACGGGCATTTCTAGCAGCGCAACCACAAACAGAGTTTACCACTACAAGCGTTGTTCCTTCTGCTTTGATAGCGTTTTTTACTTCTTCTGCATTATATAAATCTTGAAAACCTGCTTCAGAAAGTTCTGCTCTCATTGGTTTTACCATTTCTTCTGGATACATAATTATTTATGATTTGAAAACCTGCTTCAGAAAGTTCTGCTCTCATTGGTTTTACCATTTCTTCTGGATACATAATTATTTATGATTTAAGATTAACGAATTTTTAATTATGATTTTTAAAATCATATGCAAAGATAAATAGAATTCTCATTTTTAGAATGATTCTAATCATAAAGATTTGTTATCGTTTGATAGAGAATTCAAACTAAAACCTTCCAAATAATGCTCTAATAAAAAGACCTTTTGGGCATTTCCAAATGACTTGTAAATCTTCCCAGAATGTAGTTTCTTCGTCTAGAAATTTGAAAATTAAAGTTGGATTTCCTTTTTTAAATAAGGCAGAAAATACTTTGGAACCTAAATCATTTCTTTTGAATAAAACATCTAAAAACAACAAATCATAGAACCAAAATTTATCCATTTTATGAAATTTTTTGA
>JAIFLT010000146.1 GCA_020048955.1 Flavobacterium sp. | reverse complement strand
TCTACCTTGATAGGTACTTATTAACTCTCTATTAGTTAACTCTACAAATTTTATCTAAGACTACGTAGTAACTTTTTCTTTGTCGTCTCCATGTGTTATAATTAAGTTTTTTCTTCAATTTAATACCAATTATGTATTGCTTTGCCAGTTCGCAAGCTCGGGTCAATATTGTCCAATAAAATTGGACTATTTTTCATATTATCACGAATTTTCAGGACAAGTAATCGGCATTATACCATAAATTTGTGGACTATTTTATAAATATTATTGGTATAACTTATAGCTAAACTAGTATATTCATACTTAGATTGCACTCTCTTTAATTTGTTTTTGCTTAGTTGTTTCCATTTTTAATTATTTCTTTAATATGTTATTATACTAGTCATTGATACTTTTTTACACCTAAAGAGTAAAAACTATGGAGTATTACCAACCAACTGGATATATAAAATTGAAAAAAAAGGCTGCACTAAAAGTTTTTAGAACAGCCTTTATATACAAAAGATTTTGTTATCTTCTTAATATTTTGAAATTAGCTTCTTTATTGCCATCAAACTTCAATTTGAAGAAATACGTTCCTTTGAAATTAGCTTCTTTATTGCCATCAAACTTCAATTTGAAGAAATACGTTCCTTGAGCAAAAGCTGATATATCGACATTAATAGCAGTATCATTCAAATTGTTATCTAACAATAATTGTCCAGTTACGTTATAAACTTGAATTTGATTGATAGCTGTTTTTGAATTGATTATAACCTTCCCATTAGATGGATTTGGATAATAACTAAAATCAATATAATTACTACTATTTGTATTTAATCTTGGAGAACAAGTTATGGTAGCGATATAACCACTATCAATCACTCCTTGATCTGAATAAAACTTAACGGTTAAAGAACCATCAACAGCTGTTGAAACAAACGGACCAGGAATGTCTGTTCCTGTAGCACCACCCGGATTCATCAATGGAGCAGCAGTTGAATTTCCATTATAAACATATAAATAATCATAATCTACCTCAAGTGAAAATGCTGAAAAGGTCAATACAATATCGTTATTAGCCACATTAGGAATAATGGTTCTTATTACAGTTTCCATATTAGTATAATCGCCTGTTGCGCCGCCTGAATCTGTAAATTGTATGCCGCTACAGAAATTAGCTGCTGTTACAAAAATCAATTCTCTTCCTCCAATTTCTAATCCACTTGAGCAACTTGGACTTATTTCTGCCACATAGTATGAATTTGGATTCAAACCATTTATAATATAATTATTTGTTGTAACAGAAACCCAACTACCAGGTGAACCTCCAAAAGGATAAACCCTAACTTTCCAAGCCGTAAAAGTTCCAGAATCAATCCAACTAATAGTTGCTGTATCAGTTCCTACATTATTCACTGAAATAGAAGATATAGTATTTATACAAGTATTTATACAATCGGTACTCAAACAAGGACCATTATTTACCGCTGTTAAAATAGCATTTTTAGGCTGTGTCCCAAATCCGTTGCTGAATTTTATTCCTACACCACTTACTAAATGACAATAACTCATTATAGTTCCTTTTGTAGTAGTTGAAGGAATAGTTAAAGGTGTAGTTCTACAAGAGTAACCTTCGGCTGAAGAGCCCAATGCAGACGATGCACAATTATCAATAGCTGTATTGTTTCCGTTCCAAGCACAAGAATGTGTGTGACGTGAACCTAATAAATGACCAAACTCGTGGGTAATAACTTGAACAGTCCAAGAATAAGTAGGAACATTCACAATACTTATATTATCAATATCTGAATAACTAAAATTATTTTGAGAACATAAACCATTAATTCCAACGGCAACTCCTCCTAAACCACCTGGATCTTTACCTACTAATTGCCCAAGATCGCCATCAAAAACGGGTCGAACTTCATTAAATTTATACAAATAAGCTGATGAAGATGTGCCAATTCCTTCATAAGGATCTAGAGTAGTCCAAATAAACATTGATTTTAAAGATATGGTAATACCATCTGCATTATATAACGATTGAACATTATTAAATACTGACGTCATCCAATTGGTAGTAGTTGTAGAATTATTTCCATTTAACTGATATAAATTGTAATCAATCTCAAAATACATGGTAACACATCTCACACTATTGATATCTCTATTAGCAGTTGTTGTTGTTTCATTATGAAGTGATTCATCGTCTTTAAAAGAACATTCAAAACCACTTCCTACTTGCATTTTAGAATCTGAATAAACAATATAGTCATTAACATTATTGGTTTTGTCTAATTTTCCAATTACTAAATTATTTAGTTCATCATTGGAGGCAACTCCATTTAGTTCATTAGGAAAGAAATTGAAAGATGCAACAGAATTGTAATCTCCTTTAACAATTCCTCGATAGTGAACTCCTTTTTCGTAAAGAATATTTTTAGTTTTGTCTGTATCTACATGAAATCCTTCTGCAAATAAATTTACTTTGTATAAATCTAATTTTACAATGGCTCCGTTATAAGGAATAGACAACTCTATAAATTCATATTTATTGGCAACAATATCGTTAACAATGGTAGTTTTAATCTTTGCTAATGTAGCATTAGTGACAACATTATTTAAGTTTTCATCTGGTTTATCTTGTGAGACTGTTAAAACCGTAAAGGGCCTAAAAACAACTCTCGACGATTCTAATTGTTGAATCTTTTTTGCCACTTCATTCTGAGCAAACAAGAAAACAAAACTGAAAAATGAGGCAATTGTAAAGATTTTTTTCATATGTAGATAATTATTTGTTTTTAATAGGTCATATGGAATCACCTTATCTTCATTGGTGTTTGTTTGCAACAAACTTGTTGTTAGTGGCGATTTCATATATGTAAAATTTGATTTGTTAGCGGTCATATATGGTATCGCCTTTTTATTTAAATTTGATTTGTTAGCGGTCATATATGGTATCGCCTTTTTATTTATAGGTGTTTGCTTGCGCAAACTTGTTGTTAATGGCGATTTCATAGCTAGATAATTAATTGTTTTTGATAGGTTATCTGGAATCACCTTATCTTCATCGGTGTTTATCTCACAATTGTTTTTGTTTTTCATCGGAGTTCGATGACCCGAGAGCTTGCTCGAACTGGCGAAGCATTTTCAATTGTTTGCAACAATCTTTTTGTTAATGGTGATTTCATAGTGTTTAAAGTAAAATTATGAGGTAAAGTTAATAAAAATGTAATTAGTTTATAATTAAGGCAAAATAAATGTGCATTTTTTATAAACTGTTTAAACTTAGAAATAATAAAAAGCATCTTCAAAATGCTCTATCTTCATCTCTTTGTTTTCTTTATAAACCGAAATAATATCAAATCGCACTTCTAAATCTAAATCATTAAAAATCAAATATTCATTTACGGCTTTAACCAAAAGTTGGATTTTTTTGGGCTTTACGAAATCTTGAGGCAATCCAAATTCTAGAGAAGAACGCGTTTTTACCTCAACAATAGCAAGTGTATTTTCTTTTTGGGCAATGATGTCGATTTCGGCTTTTTGGAACGTCCAATTGGTTTCAAGAATAGCATAGCCGTTTTTTTTCAAAAAAATTACAGCCATTTCTTCTCCTAGTTTTCCTAAATCATTGTGTTCTGCCATAATTTAAAATTCCAAAAAATAAATTCCAAATCCCAAAAAAACACAAATTTCAATATTCAATTATTGGAATTTGGAATTTATTTTTTGGGATTTAATCCATAAATATCACTTTACTCCCTAAATCGTTAACCTCTATTGTAACTTCCTTTCCAAAAATCAAGGCTCGATTATCTGCCATGTGACCGGCAGGAAAATTATAAAGGATAGGAATGTTGTAATTTTTAGTAACATCCTGAATAATTTCTAGTGCATTTTTGCCCCAAGGAATTTCGTTGTCTTTCATTTTGGTCATTCCACCAACAATTATTCCTTTTAAATTTTCTAAACATCCATTTCGTTTTAGATTCATCATCATTCTATCAATATGATATAAATATTCATCTAAGTCTTCAATAAAAAGTATCTTATCAGAACAATCTATAGCCGATGGAGAGCCAAACAAACTGTATAAAATTGATAGATTTCCTCCAACTAATTGGCCTTTGGCGGTACCGTATTTGTTCATAAATTCACTTCGAACAGTATATTCCAAATGTTTTCCAAACAAAGCTTTTCTTAAAGTTTCTTTTGCTTCTTCACTAGCTTTAGAACTTACTGGCATAATGCCGTGAATTGATGCAAAACCCATAGAGTTTAAATGGCTGTGTAAAACCGTAACATCACTAAAACCAACAATCCATTTTGGAGATTGCTTAAATTTTGTAAAATCTAATAAATCGATCATTCTCACAGTTCCATAACCACCACGAACGCACCATATAGCTTTTATATTAGGATTGTCTAACTGCTTTTGAAAATCGGCGGCACGTTGTTCATCTGTTCCTGCTAATTGGTCTTTGTCTAATCCTATTGTAGATCCAATTACAACTTCTAAGCCCCATTTTTTTAACCAAGAAATCGCTGGTTTTAAATTGTCTTCAATGTTTTTACGAGCTGTTGCTACAATAGCAACCGTATCGCCTTTTTTTAAATTAGGTGGAAAGATCATCTTTTTTTGTGCTTGAATAGTTGAAACAAATAAAATGGTAACGATTAAAATGCTAATTACTTTCTTCATTAATGTTTAAAATCTTTAGGCAAATTTAATAATTTTTGTACCAACCTAAACCAAAAGTTATTCCTAATCCTACAAAAGAAGTTTTTGAAACATTACCATAAAATTTAAAACCAATACTATTGGCAAAACTTGTGGGCTTTCCAATAGGAATCATACCATAAATTCGATAAGGTTTTTTTTTGGCATTGAACCATTTTATATTCAATTCAAATGGAAATCCAACGCTTTGAGTGTTATTATATTTCAAAACACCATTCGAATCATCTGTCAAAAACGCTCTATCAACATAGGCAATTCCTGCTGAATAACTATAAGATAAATTATCTTCAATAATTCGTTTACCAAATAATAACGCATGCTCTCTAACAATCTCAATCTCATCATATATTGGAATAAAAAAAAAAGTACCTTCTTTTCTCTTTTCAGATACTTCTAAATATCTATAAGTAAACAAATTATTCTTTCTTTGATAATTTAGTGTACCTCCTTCTGTAAATCCTTTAGAACTTCCATTAGAATAGCCACCCAAAATTTCGGCATAAACTATTGGATTAGTTTTCTCTTCTTGAGCAAAACAATTGATCCCAATAAAAAGCATAAACCCTAAAATTAAAGCTTTCTTTTTCATGAATTTTTTACCAAAAATAGAAAAATTACATCGATTATATCAAACTAATTATCAAGTACGCGAAAGTCTCTACTTGTCTCTGCTAAAAAATACTTATTTTTGCAACATATATACCGAATTTTATCATGATTGAAAATCCAAAAAGATATACCATAACGGCAGCTTTGCCTTATACCAACGGGCCCATTCATATTGGGCATTTAGCCGGAGTTTATGTTCCTAGTGATATTTATGCACGTTATTTAAGATTGCAAGGCAAAGATGTAGCTTTTATTTGCGGAAGCGACGAACACGGCGTTGCTATTTCGATGAAAGCCAAAAAAGAAGGCGTCACACCGCAAGAAGTTATTGATAAATATGACGGAATTATTAGAAAATCGTTTCTTGATTTCGGAATTTCGTTTGATAATTATTCACGAACATCTTCTAAAATACATCACGATACAGCATCTGAGTTTTTTAGAAAATTATACGATAACGACGATTTTATTGAAGAAGTTACCGAGCAATTGTATGATGCCAAAGCCAACCAATTTCTTGCCGATAGATTTGTGGTAGGAACATGCCCAAAATGTGGCAACGAAGAAGCCTATGGCGACCAATGCGAAAAATGTGGTTCTACACTAAATGCTACTGATTTAATAAATCCAAAATCGACAATTACTGGTGAAACTCCAATTTTAAAATCGACTAAACACTGGTTTTTACCTTTAGATAGATATGACGATTTCTTAAAAGAGTGGATTTTAGTAGGTCATGTCAAAGACTGGAAAACCAATGTATTAGGTCAGGTAAAATCATGGCTAGACGACGGTTTAAAACCTCGTGCAGTAACCCGTGATTTAGATTGGGGAATTGACGTTCCGGTTGAAGGTGCCGATGGAAAAAAATTGTACGTTTGGTTTGATGCCCCCATTGGTTACATTTCGTCAACCAAGGAATGGGCAGCTCGTGAAGGAAAAGATTGGGAACCCTATTGGAAAGACGCTGATACAAAATTGGTTCACTTCATCGGGAAAGACAATATTGTGTTTCATTGCATTATTTTTCCTGCGATGTTGAAAGCCGAAGGAAGTTTTATTTTACCAGATAACGTTCCTGCAAATGAATTTTTAAATTTGGAAGGAAACAAACTTTCTACTTCAAAAAACTGGGCGGTTTGGTTGCACGAATATTTACAAGATTTTCCAAACAAACAAGATTCTTTGCGTTATGCCTTAACTTCAAACGCACCAGAAACTAAAGACAACGACTTTACTTGGAAAGATTTTCAAGCGAGAAATAATAACGAATTAGCAGCTATTTTAGGAAATTTCATTAATCGTGTAGTGGTTTTAACTAACAAATATTATGACGGAATTATTCCTGCTCCAAGCCCCCTAACCCCCGAAGGGGGAATACCAAACTTTACGGAATATGACACACAGGTTTTAGCAGAATTAAAAGCCTATCCAGCAGTAATTTCATCGTCAATTGAACGTTTTAGATTTAGAGAAGCACAAGGCGAATTGATGAATGTAGCTCGTTTAGGAAATAAATATCTTGCCGATGAAGAACCATGGAAAATGGTAAAAGAAAACCCAGAACGAGTAAAAACTCAAATGTATGTTGCCTTACAAATTGCAGCAGCTTTGAGGGTTTTGTGTGAGCCTTTTTTACCTTTTACCGCTTGCAAATTATCAGGAATTCTAAAAACCGATTTAAATTTGAGTTGGGCAGCTATTTCTGAAAGAACCGATTTACTTCCTGCTGGACATCAGATTGGACAAGCCGAAATTTTATTTTCACAAATAGAAGATGCTGAAATTCAAAAACAAATAGACAAATTAGAAGCTACTAAAAAGGCGAATTCGGATGAGATTGCCTCGTCCCTCGCAAGGACTGAACCACAAAAAGAAACAGCAACATTCGAAGATTTTTCAAAATTGGATTTGCGCGTAGGAACTATCGTGGAAGCAGAAAAAATGCCAAAAGCCAACAAACTTTTAGTTTTAAAAGTGGATACTGGAATTGATATAAGAACAATTGTCTCGGGAATTGCAGAACATTTTTCGCCAGAAGAAGTGGTTGGAAAACGGGTAACCGTTTTAGTGAATTTAGCCCCAAGAGCATTACGAGGAGTAGAAAGTCAAGGAATGATTTTGATGACCAACGATAAAGAGGGTAAATTGGTTTTTGTAAATCCTGACACTTCAACATCGCTCAGTGCAAGTGCTGATGGGGTAGATAATGG
>JAIFLT010000004.1 GCA_020048955.1 Flavobacterium sp. | reverse complement strand
AAAACAACTTGGGTTGAAAAGCTAGTTCCAAAACAATTGAAAGAGTATTTATTTTCTGGAACCATAAACCCAAACAACAAAGATACATTGGTGCAGCTCTCAGAATGTATGTTAATCAACTTGGACGAGTTAGAAAATTTAAACCGTTCTGAAATTGGATCATTAAAAGAAATCATCACCAAAACTCAAATCAGAATGAGAAAAGCCTACGGACACAACAACGAAACAATGCCGAGACGGGCATCGTTTGCAGGGAGTGTCAATACAGCACAGTTCTTAAACGACAGTACAGGAAGCAGACGTTTTCTTTGTTTTGAGTTGGAAGGCATTAAGTACCAGCACGATGTTGATATTAATCTAGCTTTTTCTCAAGCATTGTTTCTTTTTAAAAGTGGGTTTAGATATTGGTTCGACCAGGAAGAAATAAAATCAATAACCGAAAATAACGAACAATACCAGTTACACAGCCCAGAAGAAGAACTTTTACTAACTTGGTTTGAACCAGCAATCAAAGATGAAAATGGAAATTATTACGCATTATCTGATAACGCAAAAACTCCCCTCCTTTCGGGAGGGGCTGGGGGTGGGTTACTTTTTTTAAATGCTTCTCAAATAGCTGCCAAACTTGCCGACAGAACAAAATTAAACTTGAATGATGGCACAATAAACAAATTAGGGAAAGCATTAAAAAAACACAATTTTACCAGATTAATGAGACAAGGAAAGCCAGTTTATGCAGTCAAAGAATTTACACACGAAGAAGTAGATGCAAAAAACAAAGAAGTCGAAGAATAAAAAAGAACTAAAAAGTGGAACAAAAAAGTTCCACTTTTTTTATTTTCAATTTAAAAAGTCTTGTCATCCTGAACTTGTCGAAGAACACTATTTTGCATTATTTTACATTAATTTTAGGGTGTAAGGTGGTGTAACCACTTTTCAACAGAAACATTTTTTATTTTTTTTCAAAAAATAAATCGGGTAACATAAGAACTTACTACTGCAAATTAATAAACCACAAAACCCAATTTACACCCAATAATCCCAATAAATCCGTTTTATTTCAATCCTAAAAAATAAAAAATCTTTTACGCGTTTTTCCCTTACACCCTACACCCTAAATTATTTTGCATTATTTTACGCTATTTTCCTACTTTTACGGTTTTCCTCATTTTTATATCAATACCTTTTTTGTATGTTTGTAAGGATATCATTTTTTTAAATAAAATTCTTTTGTCAACTAATAAACACGCCATAATTAGATACCAAACTTTAGATAAGTGCTTCCGGAATGTTGGAAGAAATTATGCTATTGAAGATCTTGTAGAGGAATGCAATAAATCAATTTATGAATATACTGGAAAAGAGGAAGGTATAAAGAAAAGACAGCTTTATGATGATATTCGATTTATGGAAAGTGAACAAGGTTGGAATATTGAATTAAAAAAAGTTAAAGATGGTAGAAGAGTTTTTTATAAATACGAAGATTCTAAATTCTCTATTTCTAATCAACCATTGAATGAAACGGAAGCTAATCAATTAAGAGAAGCGTTATTAACTTTAGATAGATTTAAAGGGTTGCCTCAATACAATTGGATTAATGAGATAAATACTAGATTAGAATCTACATTTAATTTAAAACAGAAAAATGAAACTATTATAAGTTTTGAACAGAATGAATATTTAAAAGGATTAGAATATATCCCTGTACTTTATAATGCAATACTTTACAATAAAGTGTTATGTATTTATTATAAGAGTTTCAATACAGAGGAAGCAATATCTATTATAATTAGTCCTTATTATTTAAAACAATATAATATGCGATGGTTTTTGTTTGGTAAATCAGAAAAATATGATACTATTTCAAATTTAGCTTTAGATAGAATAGAAACTATAAAAGAAAATAATCAAGAATATGTTGAAACTGATATCGATTTCAATGAATACTTTGAAGATATAATTGGAGTTACTATACCTGATGATAAAATATCAAATATTGTTATACGAATTGATAAATCTTTAATCTCATACATTAAAACCAAGCCATTGCATGGCTCACAAAAAATTAAAGAATTAGGTAATGATTTTGAAATTCATTTAGAATTGATTCCAAATTATGAATTAGAAACATTGATTTTATCATTTGGTGAGAAAGTTCAAGTTTTAGAACCAATTAATTTAGTTGAAAAATTAAAAAATCGAATAATTAAAATGAGTAATAAATATTAATGCACGTATACTGCACAAATAAAAAATACATTTGCAGAGTAATCAGTAAAAGAAATATTTATGTCTAATAAGTCAAGTATGATCGATAATAAAATGCTAAATGAGATTTCTGGGAAAATCTGGTCCACTTTTGATATTTTGAGAGGTGAAATTGGTTCGGATGATTTTCATTTAGTTTTATTTTTATTGACTATTAAGAGAATGGGATTCAAAGCAGAATTATTATTTAATTCGGTTGGTAATGAAAACGTAATTCTTGATTTTTTAAGAAAAGAAGACTACAACAATAACGATAATATTATTAATATTTATCGAGTTTATGATTCAATATTATTTCGTTTACCAAAAGAAAAATTAATTCAATTATACATAGTAATTGACTCAATTGATTCTGTAGTATTAGATCAAAATTTTTTAATAATTTTTGATGATATTTTATATAAATTTTTGCAGTCTCTTGGTAAATTTTCTGGCGAATTTATCTTGCCAATTGAATTAAGTAGATTTATGATAAATATTGCAAATCTTAAAAGAAATGCAAGTATTTATAATCCATTTGCTGGTGCTGCATCTTTTGGTGTTTTAGCACCATTAGAAAGTGAATATATAGGACAAGAAATTAATCAAACTACTTGGGTTGTAGGAATGTTAAGATTATTAGCTACAGATTCATTTTATCATAAGACATTAATTTTAGGAGATTCTATAAGACAATGGAATCCAACAAATTTAAAGTTTGACTTAATTATTGCTTCTCCACCATTTGGTATGAGGATACCTTTTGGTATTTCTGGAAATTGGGGTACAATAAGGAATTTTGAAAATTTTGCTATTGAAAAAGGTTTAAATGATTTAAAGAATGATGGTAAACTGGTTATTTTAGTTCCAGAAAGCTTCCTGTTTTCTAGCGGACAAATTGCAAATTTAAGATACCATTTAATTGAACAAGATTTAATAGAATCGATTATTTCATTTCCAAATGGAATTTTGCATCATACTGCTATTAAAACTTCTGTTTTAGTGATTAATAAAACTAAAAAAAATAAGGGATTTGTTAATTTCATTATTGCAGATAATTTTGTAAATGATGGTGTTAATAGATCTAAAATTCTTAAGGATATAGATTTTATTGAAACTATTTCAAAAGGTAAAGAAAGTAGTTTTTTAAAGAAAATCTCTGTTGAAGAGATTAAATCGCATGATAGAGTTTTAGATTGTCAAAGATACTTTATAGAAAATTTTGATGGTATAAAATTAAATGAATTTGTCACTAGAATTAGAGGACAAAGATTCAATTCGGGTGAAATTGGTCGATGGGTTAAAATTAAAGACCTAAAGGACGATAACCATAATTTCTATTTAGATATTGATAAAGTTGAAGAAATTCCATTTATCAGACAGGTAAGTAAAATTGAAGAAAGTTGTTTATTGATTTCTAAAATTGGTAGAACTTTGAAACCTACTTTTTTTGAATTTGGTGGCGAATCTATTTATATTAATGATGACATTTTAGCATTAAGAATAGACAAGAAAATTGCATTGCCAATTTTTGTTGTAATGGAATTCTACAAAGATTATGTTGTAGAGCAAGCCAATTCATTTAGAAAAGGCGCTGTGATTCCATTTTTAAAAGTTTCAGATATCTTATCTATAAAATTTGATTTACCTAACCTGATTGAACAGCAAAAACAATTAGATTATTTTATTGAATTGACTTCTAAACTTTATGATTTAGAGCAACAAAGAGACAATCTAAAGAGTGGGATTAATAAACTTCAATTCGATGAATTTGCATCGTTAAAACATTCATTAGGTGCTCCAAGGCAAAATATTTTATCAAATTCTAAAACTTTAATTAGGTTTTTTGAGAATGACAATTCAAATGAATTTAAAGTAGTTGGTGATAAGTTTTTTGAGCATTATGGTATAGAATTGAAAGAAGTTTTTAATCAGTTTAAAAATGATATTAATCAAATAAGTACCATTCTTGAAAAAGGAGAAAATGGTTTACTAGTTAATGATTATAAGAAAGAATTAATTTCATTGTTAGAAATTAATGAATTTATAAAAGGCTTATCAAATAATGGTTTTAATTTCAAAATTAACCCTAAACCTTTAAGTGATGTTGATACTATTGAGAAATATTTGGAGTGTAATTTAACATTATTGAAAATCCTTTTTGATAATATTTTTACAAACGCAAATAAATACGCTTTCGATAGTTTCGATGAAACAAATGAAGTAGTCATTGAATTAGCATTAATTGGTAATCAATTGGAGATTTCCATAAAAAATAATGGAAAACCTTTCCCAAAAAATTACAGTAAAGAGAAGTTTATATCAAAATTTAGCACCAATAATGCTAACAAAGGAAAAGGCATTGGTGGTTACGATATTAATCGAATAGCTGCATATTTTGGTAATGAGGATTGGTCTTTCGAACTAAATAATAATCCATTATATCCAGTTATTTTTAAATTTTTATTTCCAATTAAAATCAGTGTAAATGAGTAATAAAGTATACAATATTCTTTGGGTTGATGATGAGCATGAAAAACTTGGCGGGACAAAACGATCTGCTTTAGATTTTGATTTAAAGTTAATTCCTTTTAAATCTTTAGATGCCGGGATGTCTGAATTGGAAAGAAATTTAGTTCTATATGATGGTGTTTTGTTGGATGCAAAATTCTTTGAGAAAGAAGATGATGTTCCTGATACTGAAGATACAGATTATGTTCATAGAGCAAAGGAGCGTATTTTGCAGCTACCAAAGAAATTTGATATTCATATTCTAACAGGTCAAGCTGAAGCTTTTGATAGCAAAACTTTTAAACAAGCTTTTACAAAAGTATTCCGTAAAGGAATTTCAGATGATGAAGATGCCTTGTTTAATAGTTTGAAAGTTGCAGCTGAAAGTCAGTTAGATTTTCAAATAAGAAATGAATATAAACGTGTATTTGAAATTGGTAACGAAAAGTATTTAGGTTCAAAAATCTATGAACCAATAATCAATCTATTAAAACAAATTAAGTCAACAAATGATTTTGAACCGACAAAAGATAATTTGTTGCCATTAAGAAAAATTATAGAAAACAGTTTTGATAAATTATTTGAACTGGGTATAATTCCAAATGAAATCTACAAAGCTGGATTAAATCCAACAGTTAAGTTCTTGTGTAACAACAAAAGTAATTCTGGATATAGTGTAGTTAAAGAATTTATGCATCCATCTATGTCATTTTTCTTTGATAATCTCGTTTTTATTACCCAGGACAGTCAGCATGATAAAAAGGGATTAAAACTAAATGTGGATGAGTATATTTCAAATATAAAATCACCATATTTATTTAAGAGTTTAGTTTTTCAATTACTTGATTATCTGATTTGGTTAAAACAGTTTATTGACGAAAATCCAAACCCAGATGATAATTTAAAATTATGGGCAAAAAATAATAACATACATGAAGTTACAGCCGAAAATTATCTTATAGGTCAATTACAACAGGATGGAAAAGGTAATTTTTATGTAGGTCAGTGTGTATTTCCTTATACAAAAATTAATGGTTTTTTCAATTTAGGAGACACTATAGAAATCACAAAAACAATACAAAACGACAAATCAACAAAAGATGCATATCCATTATTTGTAGTTAGTTTCAAAAAAATTGACTAGTGCACTTCTACTGCACACAATAAGATTAGATTTGACAAAAAATTATATGTATGAGTGAATTTTACAAAATTTTAAAAACCCGAAATCTTGATTTTCATAATGGTCAACCGTTATGGAAGTATAGTATTTCAGATTTTGAACTTGAACAAATTAAAGAAAAATTTAAAATTGTTGAAAGAATTTCAGAATTGGATCCTCGAACTTGTGCGGTATATTATGCAGAATGGTGGAAAAGAATTTTCAATGGAGGATATCCTTCAAAGGATGCAATTTACAACTCCATTGGATCTAGTAATTTATGCTTTAACGCTAATGATTTATATGAATTAGCAAAAAAAGGAGGTAATCTTTTAAATTTTAAATGGATTAAATTACAAAATACTCATTATCTCAAAACGTTATTGTTACAAGGAGGTCTTCCTCTAAAACATATAAAAAATAATCAAGGTAAGTATAGAGATTTTCTCTTAAAAATTATTCACATAAATCCCAATTCAATTGAAGATTTTTCTAGTAATTCAGAGTTAACAAGTTTATTGCCTAATTCAAGTCAAAATGATATTATTTATAGTAGTTGCCTTGAAATTGTGAGAGCAGTTTTAGATAATGATGAAGCTGAATTAATTAGTTTTAAAAATAATAAAGATTTAGAGCAAATTACCAATGAACTAATATTAGAAAGAGACAAAGTAAGAAAGTCTTCAAGTAATATAAAACTTAAATGGAATTTTAATGGTAATAATAATACTTTCTATTTAAATGCCAAAATGCCAACTTATGTGAGCATTGATGATTTAAAATATTTATTAAAAAACACAAATGAAATTTACCAAAATGAGTACAAGTTGTTTATTGATAATCAGTTAGTAAGTAAATTTGTAAAACGTAATAGCGATTCTTACAAAGTAATTCAAATTCAAAATCATATTGAATTTAAAAATGAATTAGGTCCTGATATATATATAATTGACTCCCAATATAATAATTTTGATGTTAGTCATATATTAAATTCAAGTATAAATCTGTCTTCACCAACTTTATGGTCTAATAGTTCTGAAAATAATTTTGTGCTGGAGAAATCAAGACATACTAAAAATAGTTTTGGATATGTTTTATTTGATAAAAGTTTAGAAGTTACTGGAACTACTGAATTAATTAAGGAATTCATTTTTAATGATGTGAGTTATTTGTTTATAATGTTTCAAGATTCAATAAACTTAACCAACAAAGAGGGTAGTAACTTTAAGTTTAGGACTAATACACAGAACATTTTTGACTGGAATATATTTACTGAAAAACCCAAATGGTTAATTAGGAGTAATATTCAAGTTGTAAAAAATTATATAAAAGTTATAGTATATGATAAAGAAGGTAACAGAATTAATAACGCTATTGTTGAATGGAAATCAGTAAATGATGTAAATTGGAAATCATTACATAATCCACTTTCACTTGGTTCATTAGATATAAAAATATCATATAAAGATGTAGAAGAATATGATAGAGTTTTTAATATTGGAAACTTAGAGTTAAAAGCTGATTATGATATTCAAAAACCACGAATAAACTTTAAAAATAATTGTTTTAAAATTGAAATATATCCATCTGAATATTACGAATATTCAATCAAAGAAGATAAGATAGACTTCAATATATCTAATCAAGTAAAATTTCCAACAAATATAAAAACAAAGCTTACTTTTAATAATCAAAGTGCCGGTTTGATAGCTGAAGTAGTATCTCCATTTCAAGGTGTTATAATTGTTAACCAAGACGAGAATGTTATTAATGATGAAGTTATTTATATAGATTCCATTAAAGGTTGGCGATTAATTACTAATTATAACGATAAAGATTTTGTCGCTAGAATTTCAAATAATAAAAATTTAGACGTAAAAATATCTAGGCAAATTGATAAAAAAATAAAGTCACTTCAAGAATTTTCAGATATTTTTAAGTCTCTTTTTCAACTATATAGTATTATCGATGAAGAGAATTATTTGAAGATGGAAATTAATGAAATTTTACCTAATGGTAAATCAAGAAAAATTAAAAGCCTTTTGATAAAACAATTTTCAGAAAAAATAAATTGGTCTGTAAATATCGAAAATGAAATCCAATTTGATAGATTAGAAAAAATTGATATTACAGATAGTGTTTTTGCTATTCCACTTGACTGTGAAATAAATAAAATTAATAAACTAGAATTAGTATCAGTTAATGATCATTTTAAAATAAAAACAGATAATGCAGATAAGTTTATTCTTTTTTCAGATAAAAATTCAAAGCACAAAATTAAGCCTGAATTTATAAGTGTTAATCCTGATAATGAGTTTACAAATGATCTGGATAGAAATAGTAGAATATTAAACTTTTCTGAACAATTACTAGATAATAATTTTGATTCTGAAGTTTGGAAAAGGCTCTTGATTTATTATCATTTATGTAAAGTAAATGATTTGCCATTTGCAACTTTTGATATAATTAAAGCAATTGCCACATCATCTAAATTAGCGGTCAAAGCTTTTGCTTTTCTGTCCCAAAGTTTTGACTATAACAATTTTCAATTTTCTGGAAATGATTTTATAGAATTAGAAAATGATTTAGGATTTTCATTTCATTGGATTAAGTTAACTCATTGGGAAGAGATAATGGAAGAATATCCTAATCTGTATGAAGCAACACCTCGAATGATTGGATTAAAATGGAATAAATTAAAGCTTTATTTATTGCAAAAAAGTTCTCAAAATGATTTTATAATAAATGCAGAATTAATAAATGTCAGACAACGATTAAGTACGAGAGTTATTAATGAATTGCCAGAGTATAACATTAGAGAAGATAGAAACGAATACATGAATATTTTACCTAAAAAGCAATGGGAGGATAATATAAATATACTAATTATTGCACCTTTAATTGTTGCTTCATCAATTAAACAAAACAATTGTGGTTTATGGCATGTAAACGCAGATAATTTTAGAAGAAAGATAAAATACGTAGAGGAGATTGATGTAAAATGGTATGAGGATTCATTAATTTATTATTTAAACAGATTATAATATGAGCCAAGAAATTAAATTCAAAAAAGTATACAGTGAAATACAGGATAGATTAAAGGATTCTATTTTATCACTTTGGGCTACTGGTGACGCTCAATTTCAAGATTATTTATCTAAGTTATTAGATGAAGAAAAGTTATTAGCCGAACCTGTTTTTCAAAACACCTTCCCATGGCCTCCAGCTCAAGAAACTTTTGGTGAATTAACTAATCTATTTAATAATGGTTTAATTCAAAAGCTTGATGCAATTAAAGGTGATTATGAGTTTCCTAAAGATAGAAAACCTTATCAACATCAAATTAAAAGCTGGAGTTATCTTTTAAAAGATAATAAATCCATTGCTGTTACAACGGGTACTGGTTCTGGTAAAACAGAATGCTTTATGCTGCCAGTGTTACAAGATTTATATGAAAATTGCAAAAACGATATTGGTGTCAGAGCAATTTTCTTATATCCATTAAATGCGTTAATTGGAAGTCAGAAAAAGAGAATGGATGCATGGGTTAGAGCATTAGAAGGGTTGACTTATGCTGTCTACAATGGAAATACAGATGAACAACACAATGCTCGATATATTAATGAACACCTTCCCGAATTAGTTTCAAGAAAACAAATTCGAGATACACCACCTCAAATACTTTTCACGAATCCTTCTATGCTAGAATACATTTTAGTTCGTGATAAAGATGTTCCTTTATTAGAAAATTCAAAAGGTAAATTGCGTTGGATTTTATTAGATGAAGCACATACATTAGTCGGTTCATCTGCTTCAGAAATGGCCTTATTAATTAGAAGAGTTGTTGATGCTTTTCAAGTTGATATAAAAAATTTACGTTTTGCTATAACTTCGGCTACAGTAGGTACTGGTGAAGAAAGTGAAAATAGTTTAAAGGTTTTTATGGCAAATCTTTGCGGTATCGAAGCAAGTCAAATTGAAGTTATTACTAGTAAAAGGGAGTTCAAAGAACTTCCTAATGATTTTGTTATTGATAATAAACAAGAAGTTATAGAAATTAGAAAAAATATTTATAATTCAGATGCTTTGTCTTTAACTGGGGTTACTGAAAAATTAATTACTAAACACACCTCAATTGAGGATAAATTAGGCATTATAGACAACTTAGTTGAGCAAAAGATTAACGGAAATTCAATATTACCTGTAAGAGCCCATTTGTTTTCAAGAGGCATCGGAGGTGTTTACGTTTGTTCAAATCCTGATTGTGACAAACATAAACATTTAGGAAGCAAGAGTCTAATGGGTACAATGACTACCTATGCAGAAAAAAACTGTTCTGGATGTAATTTTCCAATGTTTGAATTAGTGGCATGTCGTTCATGTGGAAATGAATTATTAGCTGCTGAAAAACAATTAGAAAAAAATGGCAGTGAAATATTGAAGTTAGCAACATCAATAAATCAAGACAATTTCCTTGTTGAAGATTTAGATACAGAAGAAAATGAAACAATCGTTTCATCGTCTCAAGCGTTTTACTTTACTAAAAAAATAAATAATAAAAGATATGTTGCTGATACTTTAGAATTTGGCATCGACATTAATGCTAAATTAAACAGAAGTCAAAATGTATTTATTGAAGCTGATAAGGATGGAGTTTGTGTTTGTCCACATTGTAGTAATAATTTAGAGAATCCATTACATTTTAGAATTTCATCTTCTTTTATGAATAGAATTTTATCTGATGTATTTTTAGAAAATACACCAGGTGCAGATGAATTAAAAACTGAAATGCTTTGGGATGGTCAAAAATACATTTCTTTTACAGATAGCCGACAAGGAACTGCAAAGATTTCAGCATTAATTAATATTGACAATGAAAATAATTGGATACGTTCTCAAGTATTTCATAAGTTATGGGTAGAACAATTGAATTTAAATATAAATGCAACATCAAATCCAAATGATTTAATAGAGCTTGAAAAACAATTATTACTTCAAGAAAGTCCAGTAATAAGACAGTTAATAGAAAGTCAGATAAACACTATCAAACAAAATCAAAGTAGTAACGCTCAAAATGTAAAAATTTCATGGGATCAATTAGTAAGTTTTCTTAATCCAAAAAATGAATTAAAAACACTTTTTAGAAATAATAACCCTAGAGAAGATAATTTCATTAATCTTGAAAAATACACAAAAGCACTTCTTTATGACAATTTTGCTAGAAGAATACCTCGAGAGCGTTCTTTAGAAAATTTAGGTTTGATTAGTTTAATCTATCCTGATATTGAAAATGTGCAATTACCAAATATTGCAAAACAGTATAATCTTAGTTTACAAGACTGGAAAGACCTTATAAAAATTGCTTTAGATTACATTATAAGATATCAGTTTTATTTCTTTTTAGACACTTCAATTTATCCATATTCTACTTCGTTTTTAAGAAGCTCAACATTACATGATATTAACTCAAATGTTGCTAACGCTAAAAAATGGCCTACTTTCAAAAAGAATGAAGCACGTCCTAATAGGATATCATTATTAATTTGTGCAGGCTTAGGTTTTCATTCTAGATCTGAAATTACTAATGAAGTCGAAGACGATATTAATAATTTTTTAGAAGAGTTATGGATTACGATTAGAGGAAGAGTTTTAACACTTGAAGACAATGGTTACAAACTAAATCTTGAAGAAAAAACTAGATTTCAAATTCCAGATAAGCTATGGTTATGTCCAGTTAAAAAACGACTATTAGACACACAATTTAAAGGTTATTCTCCATGGATTACGGGTGCATTTTCTGAAGATAATATTAGGCATTTCAAAATCAATCAAGAGGAGCCATTTAAATTTCCAAAATTCACGCATCCATTTAATGTTAGTGAATCTAATGTTTTAGACTTAACAGCTACAAAAAACTGGATAACTGAAAATTCTTCAGAATGGAAAAAGAATGGACTTTGGAATGATATTCATGAAAAGATAATTTTAAATAGACCGTTATATTTGGCTGGCGAACATTCTGCACAACAAAATGAAAAAAGGTTAAAGCAGCTAGAAGATAAATTTGAAAAAGCAGAAATAAATATTCTTAATTGTTCTACAACTATGGAAATGGGTGTAGATATTGGAGGTATTTCAACAGTAGTAATGAATAATGTTCCTCCTGGACCTGCTAACTATTTACAGCGAGCTGGGCGTGCAGGTCGTAGAAATGAAAGTAAATCTCTTGCTTTTACAGTTTGTGCTCCAAATCCTGTAGGATTAAATGCTTTTAATATTCCAACATGGGCATTAACACATAAAATTGCACCTCCATTTATTTCATTCAATAGTACACAAGTAATAGAAAGACATCTAAACGCTTTCTTTTTAGGGAAATTTGTTCAAACTGATGAAGTAAAAGGGATTAGAGTTACTTCAAAAATTGAAAGCTTTTTCTTTGATGAAACAGAACCAATTGCTATTAAATTTAATAACTGGTTAATTAGTCCAAACGCATTGACTTTTTCATCTCAAATTGCTTCTTTAACTAAAGGAACGAGTTCTGAGAATAAAAAATTTAATTATTTACTGAATAAAGTTCTTTTCAATTTCAATCAAATTCTACAAAAAACAAAAAACAAAAAAGCTGGATTTGAATTAAAGTTAAAAGAATTAGAAGAAGAGTTTGGAAAAAATTCATTAGCATACAGCTCAGTGAATCGCCAAGCAAATCAATTTATTCAAAAAAATGCATTGTCATATTTAGCTCAAGAAGGTTTTTTACCAACAGCTGGTTTACCAACAGGAATTGTCGAATTTGACACTTCAAATATGGACACGATAAATAAAAACAAAGGTAAGTTTAAAGAAAATCCATCATATTTTATTACTAGAGCATTAACAGAATTTGCTCCAGGTAACAATATAGTTATTGATGGTATGAATTATCATTCTTCTGGTATTATTATGGATGACCATAGAGGTGCTCAATCCTCTAAAGAAATTATCCAATTATGTAATTCTTGTGGTTATCAAAGAATAGTTGAAGTATCTGAAGGACAAACAATAGATACTGAATGTCCTCATTGTCAAAATCACTCATTTAGAGGTATTAATTTTAAAGATACGGATCTTAGAGGTTCTTTTACTGAAATGATCCAGCCAGCTGGTTTTGCTGTTGATATTTTCCAAACACCAAACAGAAAGATAGCTGAGTCTTCCAATGTTCAATATGTGGACCCATTACTAATTAACATCAAACCTTGGGAACAAGAAACTAATAGTATTTATGACATTAGAGAAAGCGAAGAAAATGGTGAAATATTATATTTTAATGTTGGGAATGGTAATGGCTTTCATGTTTGTTTACATTGTGGTAAAACAGGTCTCTCTAGTGATGAATTAAACGGACATAGAAGATTAAGAGGTGGTAAAGATAATGATGGAACTTCTGAATGCTCTGGTAACTTCTCATCATCAGGCGTTCGACCTAATGTAATTTTGGGTGGTAGATTTAAAACAGATTTCTGTGAAATTAGAATTAGAGAAAAAGGGGCTTACTCAAAAAATGAAACTTTATTATACTCATTAGGTTCAATCTTTACGAAAGAATTAGCTAATTATTTGGCAATTGAAGGAAATGAATTAGACTTTGGTATTAAGAGATATGACAACTATTCTACTATTTTTATTTTCGATACTACTAAAGGTGGTGCTGGATATGCCAAACAGTTTTTTTTATATGCAGATGAAATTTTCAAAGAAGCAAAAACAAAATTAGAATGTGTTTGTGCTAATGCATGTACGAAATGTTTAATAGATAGAAAAACACAATGGCATGTAAATTTATTAGATAGATTCGAAGCTTTAGGTTGGTTAGAATCAGTTAATAATTTAAAAATACCAGATGAAATCGCAAGTAGTTTCCCAACGACTAAAAAAATTCTGGGTGGTATTAAACAAGAAATCATAAAATTAAATTATGCTTCTAAGATTGATGAAGTTTGGTTATTTGTAACTTCAGATATTCAAAATTGGGATTTAGAAAACATTTTGTTTTTAGAAAATTTAAAAAACAATTCAAAAATAAACCTTGTTTTTACAGCTAATCCTGTTATTTCTAATAATCAAGATGTAATGACTTTGATTCAGTTGTCAGCTTGGTCTTCGTTATGGTTATCAAACAATGAGAATCTAAGAGGGTTAAATAATATTGCTAATATAAAATTACAAGAAGGTAGCAACTGGATGTATTTTGTTAACAGTGATGTAAATCTAGATTTAGATATAAATTGGGGTGAAACTTTAAACGGTGAAGTATATAAAGTGGATATTGATGCTATCCCAAACTTTAAACAAATTGAATTAGATAAACTATTCAGTTCAAGTAATGTTTTTGAAGTCTATTTAGATGGTAAAGCTACAATAGATTCAACACATCTTGCAGATGAAGTAATTGTTCAATTAAAAGATAAAGTTGATTTAAATGCAATCTTTTCAGAAAGTAAATTTGAAGTGTCTTATACTGATAGATATATAAAATCTCCGTTTGCATGTTTAATGATGTTACAATTTATAAGTAGATTAAAAACAATATTAAATTTTGAAATAGAGTCTTTCGCTTTTTATGGACAATCATTTTTTAATGAGAGAAAACCTTATAGATTATTCCATGAATTTAGTAATAACGAATCCAGAGATAGTTACATCAAATCTAAAAGTTACGAGTTAGAAGTAGATACTATTTTGTCTAAAAGTGATTCTATTCCACATTACCGTTTCTTTGAATTTAAAAATGATAAAGTCAAAATAATTATCAGACCTGATGCTGGAGTAGAACATGGTTGGAGACTAAAAGACAACCATATTGATTATGATGAAAATATTGCTTTAGATGAGGCTTTAGAGATTATTAAAATCAATAATCACAAAATACTTTACACAATAAGTATAGAAAAAATTTAATGCATGTATATTGCACATATAAATTTTACCTTTGTTAAACTGTGAAATAGTAATACAGAGCCGAGATAGGAATTAAATATTCTTTAATTATAGGATATAATAATATTAATTTAAAATAAATGAGCTTAAATACCCAGAGTTTACAACCCATTATCAACTTCATTTGGTCGGTGGCTGATGATGTTTTAATAAATAAATTTCTCGAAAATCAATACCAAGATGTTATTTTGCCAATGACCGTTTTACGTCGTTTAGATTTAGCATTAGAACCATCAAAAGACAAAGTACAAAAGACCTTTGACGATTTTAAAGAAAAAATAGACAACCTTTCAGGATTATTAACTAGCGAACAACACGGTTCTGGTTTAGCATTTTATAATACTTCAAAATACACTATGAAGAAGTTATTGGCTGACCCAAAAAACATAGATGCTAACTTCCTAGATTACTTAAACGGATTTTCAGAGAATGTTCAAGATATAATCACAAAATTCAAGTTTAGAAACCAACTTGAAACCTTTCAAAGTACAGGAATTACATTTTCATTAATCGAAAAATTTTGTAATCCTAAAGTCGAACTAAGTCCAGAAAAAATATCACCAATGGCAATGGGATATATGTTCGAGGATTTGATTAGACGTTTCAACGAAAAAACAAATGCAGCAGCTGGACGACACTTTACTCCAAGAGAAATCATTGAGTTAATGACACATTTGGTTTATTTACCAGTCAAAGATAAAATACAACAAGGAACATTTTTAGTATATGATCCTTGCGCGGGTTCCGGTGCTATGCTAACACAATCAAAATTATTTGCAACTAATCCAGAAGGAGAAATAAAATCTAAAGCTTCTTTTCATTTATACGGTCAAGAGAATACTGGGGAAATGTATGCGGTATGTAAATCAGATATGTTGTTAAAAGGCGAAGACCCTGATAAAATCAAATTCGGTTCTACATTAAGTGAATATGGTTTTCCAGCTGACTTAAAATTTAATTTCATGTTGACTAATCCACCTTACGGTACAAGTTGGAAACAGGATATTGATAATTTAAATGTGAGTAGCACTAAGAAAGTAGAAATTAACGATAAACGATTTAACCTTCCAATTAAAAATTTTAAAGGAGAATTAGAAACTACTTGCTTAACTTCTCGTAGTAATGATGGACAATTGATGTTCATGTTACACATGCTGTCAAAAATGAAATCTCCTGAAGATGGTGGTAGTAGAATAGCATCCGTTCATAATGGTTCTGCTTTATTTACTGGTGATGCAGGTAGTGGCGAAAGTGGAATAAGACAGTATCTTATTGAAAATGATTTATTAGAATGTATTGTTCAACTACCAAATGATATTTTTTATAATACAGGTATAGCTACTTATGTATTTTTAGTTACTAATGTAAAAGAGAAAAAGCGTAAAGGGAAAGTACAATTAATCAACGCTTCAAGTAATGTTTTTTATAAAAAAATGCGTAAACCATTAGGTAGTAAACGTAACGAGTTAATTGCTGAGCATATTGAAGCGATTCAAGATTTGTATTTTGCATTTGAAGAAACCGAATATAGTAAGATATTTGACAACAAAGATTTTGGCTCTTACCAAATCACGGTACATCACCCTGAGAGAGATGAAAAAGGTAACTTAATAAAAGATAATAAAGGCAAACTAAAAAGCGATAGTAGTTTAAAAGATACTGAAAATGTGCCTATGAAGGAAAGTATTGTGGACTATTTCAACCGCGAAGTATTGCCTTTTGCGCCAGATGCTTGGTACGACAAAAGTAAAATAAAAGTGGGTTACGAAATTCCTTTTAATAAATATTTTTATCAATATGAAGGTGTACGTTCACTAAAAGATATTGTAGCTGATATTTTAGTTTTAGAGCAAGAAACAGACGGATTATTAAAAGAAATTATAGCTTAATGGAAAATAGTAAACCATACAAAAAATATAAGCCTTCCAATATCCCTTGGTTAGGCGATATTCCTGAAAATTGGGAAATTGTAAAATTGAAATATATATTTCAAATAAAAAAAAGGATTGTTGGCGAATTAGGGCATAATGTACTCTCAATTACCCAAAATGGAATAAAAGTAAAAGATATTAATTCTGGAGCAGGACAGCTTTCAATGGATTATTCTAAATACCAAAATCTTTTCGAAGGTGAATATGGTATGAATCATATGGATTTATTAACTGGTTATGTTGATTTATCAAAATATAATGGTGTTATAAGTCCCGACTATAGAGTGTTTTCATTAATAGATAATAATTGTGATAAACGTTATCTTCTTAATCTTCTACAATTGTGTTATAAAAATAAGATTTTTTATGCTGAAGGTCAAGGTGCAGCACAATTTGGTAGATGGAGAATGCCGTCTGACAATTTTAAAAATTTTTTATTTCCTTTACCTTCAGAAAAAGAACAAATTGCAATTGCAAATTTTCTTGATTACAAGATTGGTAAAATAGATCGTTTCATCCGCAAGAAAAAGCAAGTACTTGCTTTGTATGCTGAAAGAAGAAAGTCATTAACAAAAGAACTGGTAAATTCCCAAAATGTAAAATATCTGAGACTGTCATCGGTTGCAAATCTTATACAAAGACCTATTGAGCGACTTGAAAATGAATTATACACACCAGTTGGATTGTATAATAGAGGTCGAGGATTGTTTCATAAGGAATCTATCCTTGGAAAAGAATTAGGAGATTCTAGTTTCTTTTATATTAAAAAAGGTGACGTGATATTAAGTGGCCAATTCGCTTGGGAAGGTTCGGTTGCATTAGTTGATTTAAAAGATGATGGATGTGTTGCTTCTCACAGATATCCAGTTTTAAATTGTGATTTAAATGTAATTATCCCTGAATATCTTTTTTCATTTTTTACTATTTCTGAAGGTCATTTATTATTGGATTACCATTCAAGAGGAGCAGCAGGAAGAAATCGTCCACTGAACCCTAGGTATTTAATTAAAGAAAAAATACCGGTACCTGACATTTCTCTCCAAAAAGAACTAATTAAGTTAATTGATAGAGAAAATGAATTAAAAGAAATTATCAAAAAAGAAATTTCTCTAGTCGAAGAATACAAAACAGCCTTAATAGCCGAAGCGGTTACAGGTAAAATTGATGTGCGAGATAATGTAATTCCTGTTCTTGATGAAGAGGAAACTTATGAAGATATTGAGGAAGAGTTGGATATGGTAGTAGAAGATAGTGAGGAAATAGAAAAGGAGTAATATTATAAAATATAGAAAAAATGAAACAACCTTTTAGTCTTAGTATGTTATGGACGGTTATTAAAGACGTCAGAAAAAATTTAAACGATAGAAATAATAATACAATAGAGGCATTAGGAGCTGTTAGAAAGGCATTTAATTACACTTATGATTATTTAGTCAATAACCAAGGTAATTACGAGCCTAAAATGGAGTTAGCTGATTTATGGAACGATGCATCAACAAAAGTAATGAAGGTTGATCCTAATCTAGGTGATTTTTTAGCAAATAAATCTCGTTTTTGGGCACATCCAGATATATATATTGAATTGAATAGGACTGTTGATGTTCCTACTTTAAAACAAATTATCGATGAAATGGAAAGGTTAAGATTAAAGATTCAATGAAAGAGCTAGTTTTCAATATAAAAAATATTTTCAGCACAGATGCTAGTGAAGGATGTTTAGGGCAATATGATGCTTCGAAATACCATATTCCAGCATATCAAAGAGGTTATAAATGGGCTTCTTTGAAACCTACTGATGCTATTCCAGTACTTATGAATGATTTATGGGAAGCATTTAAAAGTTCAAAAAACAGTAACCGTAAGGAATATTATATGCAATACATTACGGTAAAAAAAACGTCTAATGAAAATCATTTAGAGGTTATTGATGGGCAACAACGACTTACATCTTTTTCTATTTTATTATCTGTTTTAAATTTATTTGTAGTGAACGAAACAAATTCGGTTAAAGACAAATTAGAGTATGCTATTAGAGAGGATTTTTTTAATAACTACATTTATGACAAAGATAAACTTGCACTATTTTTAGCAGCTATTTGGGATAAAAAAATAGGTATAAATATAAATGGCAAAGACATCAACAAACAAGATGTTTTTTATTTGCATGGTGCAGCTCAATACATAAATAATTTTTTAATTGAAGAACATATTCAACCAGAGTTAAATCAATTCAATGAATTTATTCTCAATTATGTTAAAATAATTGTCAATGAAATTGAACCACATATAGACAGCGAACGTGTCTTTAGAAACCTAAACAGCAATAAAGTAGGTCTTACGGAAGCAGAATTAATAAAGGGTTTATTATTAACCAAAGCAGCACGTACAACTTCAGAGCAAGTAAAACAAAAACATTATAGAGAGGTATTAGAAATTAGAACTGCTTTAGGGAGACAATGGGACGAAATAACAACTTGGGTTAATGATAAAAAAGTAAAACATTTTTTCTTTTCAGATAACAATAAAAAATTTACTGAAAAGAGTTTTAATGAAAGAATAGCGAAAGAGTTTGATAATCCTAAAGAAGCGGTAACACAAGAAAAAGCATTGCTATTGTTATTACTTTCCATGACTTTTAACAAAGACATTGAAATCAAAGACAGTCAATATTTATTATTTAATTATTTTCATAAAGAAACTAAAAACAATAATTCTAGTTTAGAGCTTTTAGTAAAACTAAAAGAAATATACTCGATACTTAAAGACAGGTATCAAAATGATAAAATTTATAACTTAATGGGTTACTTGTTTTTTGTAGAAGGTAGTCGTGAAAACAAAATTAACTTCCTGAGCAAAAATATGTATTGGTCAAAAGAAAAACTTTTATCAGAACTTATAAAAGACAGGAATAAGCATTTGCCAGAAAATCTTGTAGATTTAAAATATGGGGAATATAACAAAGAAATACATAGTGTATTATTGGCATTAAGTGTTTTTGAAACGGCTAAAGAAAAAACAGAAATAAGGTTTGATTATTATAATTTCAGAGGAACTGAAAAAAAATGGTCATTAGAACATATTTTTCCACAAAGTCCTGAAGGAGAATGGAGAGGAATTATGCATGTTTTGATTGAGGAAGAAAAAGAGGAAATATTGAAGATGATTGGTGAAAATTATGAGGGTCTCGAAGAAGTAAAAAAAGTCCTTAGTTTGCCCGAAAGAGATATTGAGTCAAAAGCAATATATTATAATGCGTTACAAAAAACAGGAATTAATTCATTAGGAAATATGAGCTTATTAACACTTCCTGCAAATAGTTCAAATGGTTGTGCGATGTTTAAATTAAAAAGAGATAATGTAAACGAGATGATACAAAACGGCAGTTTTGTTCCAAAACATACTTTTGAAATTTTTAATAAAATTAATATACAATCAGACAGTATAGTGAAATGGACCAAAAAAGATGCTGATAATCATTTTGATTACATCGAAAAAACAATTGCAAATCTGAAAGCTAACAGTCAATAATGAAACCAGGAAAATATACAATAAGAGAGTTATTTGTCAATCGCGAGGTTGATCAAATTGTTATTCCTGAAATCCAAAGAGATTATGTTTGGAAAAAAGAACAGGTTGAAGGATTACTATATTCATTAAAAAGTGATTACAAAAAATTTGAATCCGAAGAAGTTAAAGTTACAGCCGATAATGAAGAAATCAAAAAGCTTTTTATTACTTACTATAAAAAGCAACAATTTGCTTCAAATATTGGTTTTATTTATGCTTACAACGATGCCGAATATAAAGGCAAATATTTTTTAATTGATGGTCAACAAAGAGTAACAACTATCTATTTATTATTGTTGAATTTATTCAAAGCTACTTACCAGGAAACTGATTTCAAAAACAAGTATTTTAAGGACGAAAACCTTAAAATTGACTTTAAGGTGAGAGAGAGTTCACATGATTTCTTTAAAAATTTTATTGGATTTTGTTTAGAAAATCATTTTAATGAATCAGTTGATTTTAAAGAAAATTTCATCAAAGAATTAACTAGTCAATATTGGTATTATAGTGAGTATAAAAATGATAAAACTATTCATTCTATTATCTATAATTATGTTGTAATAAATGATTTCATTCAAACAAATCACTTAAATTCTAAAGACTTTTTAAACTATATATTGGACTATGTTGATTGTTGGTATTTCGATACAAATATCAGCGAGCAAGGCGAAGAACTATACATTTATATGAACGCTCGTGGTGAGCAAATTCAAAATAATGAAAATATAAAAGCAGATTTATTAGGTGCTTTAAAAGAGGGTGATATTAAATTAGTATCTGAGAGAGAAGATTATTGTCAAACGCATGACATTAATGGATTAAAGAAATATTGGGGTAAAAAATGGGAGAATTGGCAAGACTTTTTTTGGGAAAACAAAGGAAGTAATGACAATGCAGACAATGGATTTAATGAATTTTTAAAATGCGTTGCAGGGTTAGAACAATACCTGGTAAGGATTGAAAAACCTCATTCTAAATTTTCTTCAATATACGAACTAATTACATTACCTAAACTTGAAAGATATATTGTTAATTTCAAATACTTAATTAGCAACAAAGACCATTTTACAGAAAAGTATAGTTATTCAGCATGGATAGACAAGTGTACAGCACGTATTTGGGAATTATTTAATAAAGACACAACCGATTGGTTTATTGATTATAGTGATGACAAAAAAGCTTTAGAGTTAAACAGAATGGCTTTTATTTGGCCAATATTTTATTATCAAAATCAGAAGGAAGACAATCAAGATATCGATGAAACTTATAGAGTTTTAAGAACTTTTTATATAAGATTTAATAATAATATTAGAGCTGTAAAAAGTGTTAAAGGGTTAGTCGAATATATTGTTATAAATGGAATTTGG
The DNA here is from genome assembly GCA_020048955.1 of Flavobacterium sp. Taxonomy (GTDB): domain Bacteria; phylum Bacteroidota; class Bacteroidia; order Flavobacteriales; family Flavobacteriaceae; genus Flavobacterium. The sequence continues at coordinate 20,337 of JAIFLT010000004.1, read as the reverse complement.
GATAATAATAAACTTCAACAACAAAACTTAAATCCAAGTCAAACTTTAGATGATGAAGAAGAAGCAAAAAATGTAAAAACTTTTTTAAAAGAGGAAATGGAAAAGCATACTTTTTATGTAAACCAATCAGACCTACAAATTAGACAAATAGAAGAATTAATTTGGGAAATTGAAGATCACCCAATTAATTTAAATGGAAGAAACCTAAAGAATCAAAACTGTACACATCTAATTAACTTCAATGAAAATTTAACTTTAAAAGAAATTGAATTAGTTAAAAATAAATTTTATAAATTATTTCCTTTACAAACGGAGTCAAAAGAGGAATATAAATTTTCAAAAAATTTACATTCTTTACTATTACATTATGGTAAATATCATCATAAAGTAAAACCAGATTATTTAGATAATTATGATTTTAATAATTGGCGACGAATAGTTAGAAATACTGATGGAAATGCATTTTTTCAATTTTTTGAAGAGTTCAAAAAAACAGATATGGAGCTTCGAGAATTGTTGGACATTAAAGAATCTGTTTTCACAAAAAATAATAATGAGCTTGTAAAGAAAGTTAACGATTTATATAGCCAATTAATAATTTATACTATAATTTTAAAACAAAAGGCTTGGCAAAAAGGTGGCAGAATGGCGATTAAAAATTGGGAAGCTCAAGATGGTTTATTTGATAATACTGCAAATATTTACAATTTACAAAGTAATTTTATAAGTCAAAATGAAATATTATGGTCAGTAGTGCCTATAAATTTGAAAGAAAAAATAACTGCAACTACAACTATAAATGAGTTATATAATAATTTATTGAAACATGAATAAATATACAGACACTACCGAAAAAGGATTAGAAGCATATATTACTCAATATTTGGTTGATGAAAATCAATATGTACAACGCGAATATAAATCATTTGACAATGTTAATTGTATTGACAGTGAACTGTTTTTTCAGTTTTTAGAAGCAACACAACCAAAAGCATTAGAAAAATTAAAGTTATATCATAAAGAGTTATATAAACAAAAAATTATAAAACGTTTTAATGACCAAGTTCAAGCTAAAGGAATTATAGAAGTGCTTCGTAAAGGTATTACAGATGGCTTTACAGACACTAAATTGCAATTGTTTTACGACAAACCAGTTTCAGCCTACAATGCTTCTGCAAATACTTTATATCAGGCTAATATTTTCTCGGTAATGAGACAAGTGTATTTTTCACCAGCTAATAAAAAATCATTGGATTTAATGATTTTTATAAATGGTATTCCAGTTGTTTCTTTCGAATTAAAAAACGAGTTAACAAAACAAAATGTAACGCATGCTATTAAACAATACAAAGAAGATAGAGACCCAAATGAGGAACTATTTCATTTGGGTAGATTAATGGTAAACTTGGCTGTTGATACGGAAGAAGTTTGGATGTGTACACATTTAAAAGGGCAAAAATCGTATTTTCTTCCGTTTAATAAAGGTAATGAAAATGGTGCAGGAAATCCTAACAATCCAAACGGTATTAAAACAGATTACTTGTGGAAAGAAATCCTAACTAAAAATAGCATTACAGATATCATTCAAAATTTCTGCCAACTTATTACGGAAGAAAAAGAATATTTAGATGATAAAGGAAAAACAAAAACGCGTAAAGAGAAAAAGTTAATATTTCCTAGATACCATCAATTAAAAGCTGTTAGAGAAATATTAAATAATGCACAGATTAATGGTTCAGGTCAAAAATATTTAATCCAACATTCAGCAGGTTCAGGTAAATCAAATTCTATTTCTTGGTTAGCACATCAATTAGTCGGTTTACATGATAAATCAGGTAATGAAAATATATTTGACACTGTAATTGTAATTACAGACAGACGTGTTTTAGACAAACAAATTAGAGACAATATAAAGCAATTTCAACAAGTAAAAGGAGTTGTGGAAGCTATTACGGAAGGAAGTAAGCAATTAAAACAAGCGCTAGAAGAAGGTAAAAAAATCATCATTACAACTATTCAAAAATTTCCTCATATAGTAGAAGACATTAGCGATTTACCAGGAACAAACTTTGCAATAATAATAGATGAAGCGCATAGTAGTTTGAGTGGTCAAATGGCTCGTAAACTAAATGAAACACTTTCTAAAGTACAAGGTGAAGAAGAATTAGAAAGCGACATCAAAGATTATGAAGAAGATGAAAGCGATGGTATTATTGGAGAAGATTTAATAAGAGTATTGGTGAAATCTAGAAAGTTATTGCCAAATGCAAGTTATTTTGCTTTTACAGCTACACCAAAAAATAAAACCTTAGAATTGTTTGGTGAACCATATCAAGATGGAGACAAAACTAAATTTAGAGCATTTCATTTGTATTCAATGAAACAAGCTATAGAAGAAGGTTTTATTAAAGATGTATTGCTAAACTATACAACATATCAAAGTTTCTATTCATTGTTAAAAAGGATTGAAGATGATCCAGAATACGACAAAAAAAGAGCACAGAAAAAACTAAAAGCGTATGTTGAAAGTCATGAACATGCTATTAAGAAAAAAGCAATTTTAATGATTCAGCATTTTATCGAAAATGTTATTCGTAACAAGAAAATGGGTGGTTTAGCGAAAGCGATGTTAGTAACCAGTTCTAGAGCAAATGCAGTAAAGTATAAGAAAGCTTTTGATGATTATTTAAAGAAAATAAACAGTCCATTCAAAGCAATCGTTGCTTTTTCAGGCGAAATAGATGGACAAACGGAAGCTCATTTAAATGGTTTTTCAAATGCTGCATTACCAGATGAATTCGAGAAAAACGAATATCGTTTTTTAATAGTAGCAAATAAATACCAAACAGGATTTGACCAACCACTATTACATACCATGTATGTAGATAAAAAGTTGGGCGGGGTAAATGCAGTTCAAACTTTATCAAGATTAAACAGAAGCCATCCATTAAAGAACGATACTTTCGTTTTAGACTTTGTAAATACAACCGAAGAAATAGAAAAAGCATTCAAACCTTATTTTGAAAGTACTATTTTAGGAGAAGCTACAGACCCAAACAAGTTGTTTGATTTACAAGATGCTTTAGATAATTTTCAAGTATATGATAGAGAACAGGTACATGAATTTTCTGAAAAGATATTAGCTAATGTTCCTGTCGATCAATTGCATAGCATTTTAGACCAATCTTCAGAAATCTTCAGAAATAATCTAGAAGAAGAGCAGCAAGTAGATTTTAGAGCAAAAGTAAAAACTTATGTAAGATTATATATTTTCTTGTCTCAAATAGTTCCGTTTGAAAACCCATATTTAGAGCGTTTATATATCTTTTTAAATCATTTGCAAAACAAATTAGGCGGAGAAGCTCCAATTGATTTAGCACAAGGTATTTTAGATAATATTGACATGGATAGTTATCGTTTACAATTAGAAGCGACTACTGATATTTTTATGGAACAAGGGGAAGATTTAAAACCTATTCCAACAGAAATGAGAGGTGGTCTTGCGGAAACAGAAATTGACAGATTATCCAACATATTACAGACATTCAATGACCGATACGGTACTGAATTTGAAGATGCTGATAAAGTGCGTCAAATGGCAGAAAACATTGCAAATGACGTAGCAAAAAATAACGAGTTAATAAATTCAATAAAATTTTCTGATGAACAAAACGCAAGAATAACAAGCGATAAAGTAGTTGGCGAAGAATTATTAAAACATATTACAACTAACTTTGATTTATTCAAATTGTATTCTGATAATAAAGAGTTTAAAGAAGACTTTTCTGCAATGATGTTCGGTGTTGTAAAAGATTTGATTTTAAAAGGGTTTAATAATAATTCAAGTTTTAGATAAAAGAATAAAAGTTTTTTCAAATAAAATTGTTCAAATAGCAAAAAGTAACATAAAAAATAATAAATAAAGATTAGTGAATTAGAGGAGGAGCCGGAGAATACGTTTTATGGTATAGAGCAATCTAACGCAACATTAAACGCTGTTGTGATGACTGAATTCCAGTTATGCAAGAGAATATGTAACAATTATCTCTGAGCAGAACTGTTATCTCCAGCGCTGAACATAACAGTTCAGTCAGAGATAATATAGCCGTTATAGACTTATAAATAGTTGATGATTTCATTTTCATTGATTTAATTTGTAAAGATATAATAATAATTACCCGACTTGAAGGAGCGATGTTTAGGCATCAATAACGCATGTATTCTTCACCTTTTGTAACAAATTGGTAAAAGCACTGCTTCGTCGTCGACCTCCTCTTTTTTCACTTTAATAATAAAATATGGCTGTCAACAAATTAGTAAAAAAGGAAAAGGATTGGTTTAAGCTAAAACGCTATCCACATATAGGTTATCCTTTGTTGGCTAAAGACCGCCATGTATGGATAGAACCATACGTTACAAATCCATTAAAAGTAGCAGCTCATAATTTTCTTCCTTTAATTCATAAAAAAAGTAAGGTTAGAAAATTCCGCAGAGAGTATTGCGACAAAACAGGTGAACTTCTATTTACTTCTAAAAATGGTAAAAAAATAGTTAGAAACACTTCAAAACCAAAAGAACGAGAATTATACTATGCAGGTCATTTAGATGCACTAGTGTATAGTTATTACGCGGAGTTATTGACTAAAGAATACGAAATGATTCTTTCTCATAAAAACTTAACTGATGTTGTTACAGCTTACAGAAAAATACCTGTGAAAGTGGGTTCAAAAAAGCACAAATGTAATATTGACTTTGCAGTTGATGTGTTTAAATCAATAAATGAATATCCACAAGACAATTTTGTAGCAATAGCTTTTGATATAAAAGGTTTTTTTGACAATCTTAATCACAAATTATTACGGGAACAATGGAAAAAGGTTTTAGGATTAACAACCGAACCTTTACCTGATGATCATTTTAATGTGTTCAGAAACATTACAAGATTCAGTTACATTGATTTAGTTGATATTTTCCAAGAATTTCAAAATCAAATTTATGTGAAAGCTTCAGCTAATGGAAATCCAACAATAACAAGAAAGAGAGTTTCTAAAATCAAATACCTAAAAAAAGCAGATGCAATTGCTTTTTGTACAAAGGAGGAATATTTATCAAAAAGAAAAGGTCTTGTCAAAAAACAAAGATTCATTAAAGACGAAGCAGAAAATACGGTTACAAAAGATTTTGGAATTCCTCAAGGTTCTCCAATAAGTGCAGTGTTAGCAAATATTTATATGCTTGATTTTGATTATGAAATAAACAAATATCTTGAAAGTATTGGTGGTGTTTACCGCAGATATTCTGATGATATGGTAGCAATTTGTCCATTAAATAAAAAAGACGAGGTAATTAAAGAGTTTGCAGAAAAAATTAAAAATAGTTGTTTAACCATTCAAGATAAAAAAACGCAAATATTTCATTTTGAAAGAAATGCAAGAGTTTTAAAATGCGGTCAGGAATTTCCAAATGGGATAGACTACAATAAAAACTTCATCTATTTAGGGTTAGAATTTGATGGTGTTGATGCAAAAATAAAATCGGCAAGTATCTCAGGATATTACCGAAAAATGAAACTTACCATCAAAAGAGGAAAATATTTTTCAAATAAGCCACTAAATAAATATTCAGGTGAATTATTCAAAGCAAGACTACTAAAGAGATTTTCATACAAAGGAGCAGATAGAAGAAACAAATATCTTTGGAACGCATCTAAGTCTTATTTTGAGATAACACAGCATTTTGATTGGGGTAATTTTATTTCTTATGCAAAAAAAGCACAGAAAATTAAGTTTCCAAACAAGATAAAATCGCAAACTAAAAGACATTGGAATAAGTTAGAAAAAATACTTAAAACATAATTTTTAAGCCAAATAGTAATGAGTTTAGAAATACTACATAACAGAGCAGAGCACACACACGAGAATGAGCAATTCAGAAGATGTGTATTAGAATTGCAAACTATTTTTTCTCAAAGAAATTGGGATGGTTTATTTATTGGTAATCCGTTCAACGATAATTATCATAGGTTTAGAGCAGATGCTATTTTATGCTATAATCACGGTTTAATTTTAATAGATTTTAAAGATTATCAGGGTACTATTAATCTACCTCCAAATGATGAAGAGTTTCAAAATACAAAGTGGTATTCAGAAAGTAGTAAAGATAAAAGCAGAATCGAAATAAAAGCAGGTTCACGGTTCATTAATCCTTTTAGGCAGTTAAAGGCATATCGTGAAGCTTTTTATGAAATTATAGAAAAGAATATTTATCTAAATGGTAGTGTTGATGCTTCAAGAGTTGCAATAGCAAATATATTTTCAGGTCCAGTAGAAGTTGTAATCAATATACCAGGAAGTTTAAGATATTATAAGTTAGTACAAGAATCAGAATTGGCTACTTTTTTGTATGATTTTGCAAGTGAGAATAAGTTTTCTCAAGAAATTGCAAATGCTTTAAAAGTAGTTTTTCCAGCAAGTAAATGGGAAGAAGTTAACATACAAAATCCTGTAATTACAAAAGAAGAAAACATACAAGAAATTGAAAAAGAAGTAGAAATTGAATTGGCTAATTTTTTACAAGATGAAAATAGCGGTGTTTTTGTTTTAGAATCTATGGAGGTTAAAAGTCGCGATAATTGGATGAAATATCTAATTACAGAAGCTACCAACTTTGGAATCCCACAAATAGAACTTTGGGCACATTCAGCAAGAATTTGCAAGAAGATTACAGATAGAACAAGAGTCCAAACAGATAGTATTTATAAAGCTATTTATGGTGGAAATAACCAAACTAGTATTGAAGAGGAGGAAGAAAAAGAAGACAATGCAGAATCAAAACTGCTTGAAATAATTCCAATAAAATCAAATGAATATATTGACGAAAAAGCATTAATAATTATTCATGAAGCCCATCTTGTAAACAGAAGTTTAAACCAATCCGAATTACTACGTTTTGGTAGTGGCAGATTATTAGAGGATATTTTTAAGTTTTTAAAACTTGAAAAAAACAACAGAAAAGTTATTTGTATTGGTGATCCATATTCATTGTCATTTGGCAAAAATGAAGATGCAGCTATAAATACAATTACATTATCAGAGCTTTTTGAAGGGAGTATTAAACATTACAGAAATCCTCTTGAAGAAACAAATAGTTGTGGAGTTTCTAACTTGCGTTATTGTTTAGCAGATAACATTGAAAACACTATTTTTAATCAGTTAAAATACAATTGGAACGAAGATGATTTAATCCAAATTAGTAAACCTGAAATTGGTAATAAATTAAAACATTGGTTCAGCCAACCTAAACTTTCAGAACCTAAAGAAGCGGTTTTGATGTACTCTAAAAAAGACGCAAAAACCACTAATTTATGGATAAAGAACAATTGTTTAAACAATGGTCAATCTTTGGCTAAAGGTGATTTATTGGTTGCAAATAATAATGTTACAATTCCAGATGACACAGGATTTAACCAACCAAAAAAAGTGATTAATGGGATGTATTTTTTATTAAATGAAATTAAAGAACCTAAAAATATACCGATTAAAATTAGTCAATCACCTTTACCGATTAATTTAAACTTCATCAATATTAATGTAAAGTGTCTAAGTTTGCCAGGAACTCCTGACACCGATATATGGATTTTAGAAAATTATTTCATTAGTGATGATGGACTTTCAAATAATGAAAAGATAGCTTTTCGAGTTTTTGTAAATAAAAGACTAAATGATTTTAAGAATAAATTTCCTTTTAGTTCAAGTGAGGAATTTAGAAATTTGAAACAAGATGCTGACTACATTAACTTAACTGATGATGAAAAAGAAGCTATAGAAATTATCGCTAAGGAATACAGTTTACCTTCAGATAAAAAGACAAAAATCAGTACTACTGATAAAGTAAGGAAAATAATATTACCTCGTTATTACTCTAAATTCAACAGAAGACTTTCAAATCTTTTAAGAGAAAAAGATGCTTTAGTAAATGCAGTATTAATAAATTATGGTTGGGCTTTAACAGTTCACAAAGGATTAGGTTCGGCATTCAATGAAACAATTATTAACGCTGATCAAGGCGAAAGTAAAGGAATCAATAATGCTGAATATTTTAGATGGTTATATACAGCAATTACAACAACAGAAAATTGTGCTTACATTGTTAATCCAAAGGAAATTAATCCGTTCCAAAATTGTGAATTTAAAGATGAATCAAATAATACGATTCAAAATAATAATGCAACGAATACTTTTTTAAGATTTCAAAACGATGAGTTAAAACATATTGGCTCTGAAAAATTAGAAGGTATTACAAATGAAAATGTTATTGGAACAATTGATTTACTTGCAAACCAGTTGGAATTAAAAGGATATGTACTTGAAAGTGTTCAAAAAAAATCAGATTATTTAACTAAAATCATTTTTTCTATTCCTCAAACTGTTGACAAAAAATGTGTCTTGAATATTGATAATAAAGGAGATAGAGATAAATTTGCTGTTAGTAATATTAGAATTGATAAGTTAGAGAATGATGATAGAAGTATGATTGAAGAACTCATTAAAAATCTATTTACTTCAGACATAAATCAAATTCAAGATAACTCTTTGGAAAGTATAAATGATTTTAGAAAAGATATTTATTCAAAATGGTTCAATACATTAAAAGATAATAATTTCAATCTTAAATTAGAGAAAAGCCACAACAATCACGATATTTTTATAGCTGCTAATAGCACAGATAAAATAAAATTTCAAGTTTGGTATGGTACCAGTGTTTCTCAAAAAACGAAAGGTTTTATTAATTCAATAATTGTAACTGAAAAATCAAATGATGACTTAGGAAACAATTTAAAATCTTGGTTGTTATAATGGACACTAGAACAGTTTTCGAATTACGAAGAGAAGGAAAGATTCAAGAAGCATTGATTATGGCTATGCAATTGTATCAAATTGATCCTGATGAAGCATGGAATCAAAGTGCATTAGCATGGCCATTAATTGACCTTTGTAAAGCGTCTTTAAAACAAAACAATTTAACGGAAGCCCAAAAATATTTTAATCAATTAGTAGCAATTAATTTTACTAGTATTGATGATATAATTAAAAGTCAAATTGCATTTTTAAAACCTAAAATTGACATTAATTATTCAAAAATTCAAGAAGCTGAAAATTTAAGCAAAAATGGAAATCATAAACTAGCTTTGAGTAACATGAAAGCTATGTTTTCAAATAATCAATTACTTGAAATTCATCATGAACCGTATGGTTGGGTAATTTATCGATACATTAAAGCTGAAGAAAAAAACGCTTCAATTAAAGAATTAAAATCTTTAATGATGGATTATATAAATCTTTCCAATGAAAGACCATCAATGCTACATTCGACAATTTTAAATTTCGCATTAAGTTTTTCTAAAGACCATTCTGACTTCAATCTGTACAATTTCTTTTTACTTTGGGATCCATCAAAATTAAGAAGAGAAGATACAATGGAAAGTCATAATAATGGTACAACATATCCATCTTTAATTTCAAGAGTATTAAGAGAATTTATAGATAAAAAAACACAAATTGATAGCAAAATCTTATTTGAAAAAATACCATTTATCTCACCAGTAAAAATTGTAGAATTATTACGCGAACCTTATTATTGGAAACTATATAGTGCAGATAACGAAAATAGAAAAGCGGACCTTTGGAAAATATTTGAAGAATATAATTCACTTTTTCAGAATCAAAATGGTTCAGATATACATTCAAAAATATTGAACTCAGCCTTGTTTTCAATGAAAGAAAATGAAGAATGGCGTTTTTTGAATTTCTTTGAAAATTGGAATCCGGATAATTTTATTGAAAGTGATTGGAAAGAGGTTAAAAAAGAGGATAAAATTTATCCTCCAATGGCTATAAAAGCGATTAAAAAAGCTTTTGATTTAATAAAAGTTGGTACTGCTTATAATAATTTGGATAAGATTGTAAATGCTTATAAAATAGGGGTGACAAAATTTTCAAAAGATATTTGGTTGAAGCGTGAGTACGCTACATTACTAGCAAGAAATAATGAAGCTGAAGAGGCAATCAAAATATATAAAAATTTAGTTCTTGAAATAGGTGACCAAGCTTACGTTTGGCATGAGTTAGCTTTATTGTTTTCGGTGGAGGAAGTAGATTTGTCAATTGGAATGTTGTCTAAAGCAATAAAGCTGCAAAAAGATGAAAACTTTTTAGGAAGCACAAGATTAGATTTAGCAGAAAAATTAATTAAGAAAAATAAATTAGAAGAAGCCTTGGTAGAGCTAAATAAATACCAGGAATATAAAAGTGCTAATAATAAAAATGTATCTGATAAATTCAATGAGTTAGCTGTATTTACTAAGGGCATCCAAACTCATAAGAAAGACAATTTAGAATTATATAATGAATTTATTATTGTAGCAGAAAATTTTGCATATCAAGATATTTCGTGGACAGAATTAGTTTTTGTTGAAAAGTGGAAAAACGATAAAAACAAAGAAAAATTAAGTTTTACTGATGGTAATAATTTAAGTTTATCAATAAATGCTAATCGTTTTTTAATTTTAAAGGACTTGCAAGTTGGTCATGTTGTTAAGTTCAAACTTCATAATAAGTTAGTAGAAGATAAAATTAAATTACATCAATTTAAACAGGAGTATTATCCTTTATTAGTCGAAATTTCAGATAAGCCTAAATGGAGTTGTTTAGAAGATATAATTGCAGTTGTAGATTATATTAATGTCGAAAAAAACATTGTGCATGCAATTTCAAGTGATAATAAAGAAGTTTTTTTCCCTATGGAAAATTCAACCTTGATTAAAGGCGATTTTATTAGTGCAAAGAAACTTCAAAAGAAAGTTAGAGAAGAAATAAGGATTGACTTAAAAAACATTACAAAAGTCAATAAAGAAGATGTTCTTAATAATTTCATTTCTCATCTAGCTGTAATAGATAGTATTAATATAGAAAAGCAGTTATTCCATTATGTTGTAAATAATAGAATTCATGGGGTAATTAGATTTGAAGAAACCGAACTAAGACCTATTGAGGGTGAATTTATTCAACTTAGATTAGTTCATAAATTAGACAAAAAACACAATAAGTTAATGTTTAAATCTATTGAAATTAAGCCAACAGATGAAATTACAACTACTTTAAGAAAAGACATTTCAGGCCTATTAAAACTTAAATTTAAACAATATGGCTCAACTATAGATTGGGATGATTTAGATTGTGAAGATGAGAATAATTTAACTCCTTCATTTGGTTTTATAGGAGATTATTATGTGCCAAAAGAGGTTATTGAAGAAAGCAAAATAGATAGAAATTGTGATGTAGATGCAAAAGTTGTTTTCAATGGTGAGAAATGGAAAGTGTATGAATTAAAAAAGAAGAATAGTTTATAAAAGAGTGACAATATAATTCATTAGCTCATTCAGCTGCACAAAAATTGCTCCTAGTCCAAGTGTTCCTAGCATCAATTATTTGTTTGCTTCATTTCGCTAATTTCATTTTAATAAAAAATACAATTGTGATAATTCGTTGTTATTAATAAATGACATTAATTACAAAAAAATATAATACTTTGGACTTCAATTTAAGTTAGAGAGGCTTCAGAAAAAAAATAAAAAATATAAACCACTATATGATTCTAGGAAAATACCAAATAAGCCGTAAAAAAGAAGAGAGAGGGTATTCTATAACAGCAGTTGTTCAAGACGAATTTGAAAACAATTATTTTGCAAAATGGATCAAAGGTATTGAGCAAAACTCTCAAGCAAGCAAAATTTTGTTTGATAAATTACGAAACTTAAAAAAAGCTACTCACAAAAACTTAGCAAAAATCATTGAATACGATTGGGATGAAAACGAACAGGCATATTGCATAATTTTTCAATTCATTCAAGCAAGAACATTAGAAAATGAAGTGTATTCACTTAAACCAACGATTTTTTTAAAGGGAATTGAAAATAGTTTAGCATGCTTAAAAGAACTTAATCAAACCTATAGAATTACCCATGGTGATATTAATCCTGCCAATATTTTAATTGATGAAAATGAAGATTTCTTTCTAATTGATTTTGGAATTGCTGATATTGCCACTACTTTAAGTCAAGAAAAAGAATTAGAAATTTTTGCAAGAGATTTTGCTGCTCCAGAAAAATGGAATAGAAAAATTACTAAAGGATTTCCACACCAATCAGATATTTTTTCTATTGGTAAAATCATAGAATGGTATTTTGAAAAAAGAGAACTTATAGAGTTTTCATCTATTAAAGAACTTATAGATAAATGTTGTGAAATTGCACCAGACCAACGAATAAACTATTCTAACTTAAAAGAAGATATTAGTACAATATTGTTCAGTAGTCCATTTGAAAAAACCAATAGTATTGATGTTACAGGCGAATTTACTAATGAAATAATAAAAGAGCTGAATGGTGTCGGTGATGGAAAAGAGTTGCCAAAAATAAACGTTTTGCCAAAAGCTCAAAACAGTACTAAGGAAAACTATTTACTTGATATTTATACCAAAAACTATTACTTGCATTGTCTTTGGTTAGTATCTGAAAAACAGTTGGTTATTAGGGATAGTTCCAAAAAGGAAAGCATAGACGATAGAAAAAAAACAGATGAGAAGTATGCACAAAAAATCGGAGTACCAGTTAAGTTTGATAGTTACAGTTACACAACCTTCAATTTAACGCCAACACTAAAAAAAATACTTAAAGAAAAAGATAAAGAAGGCAGCTATAGAAAAGGAAAACAAGAGACCAACAAAGAATTAAAGTTTTATAAAGATTTAATTTCAAAAGAACTCGAAGTAATCGAAAAAAACTCACTTCGATTGGTTTATACTAGTTTTGAAAAGAAAAGTGAAGATGAAGTTTGGTTTAAAGTAGAGGATAATGAAAAGTACAGCAATCAGGGATTAATATATAATCATATTGATCAATCGTTACCGCCACATCCAGAGGAATTTGAATATATTTTAAGCGAAACAGCCGATAAAAAACAAATAAAAAAACCGCTAAAGTTTTCAGGTATAGCTTATGATTTTGATGCTAAACTAAGAATCATAAAATTCAAAGATTGTGAAAATTTATCGTTTGATGCAATTCCATCAAAGGGATATTTATTTCAAAATATTAGTAAACAAGAAGAAGAAAAAAAACGTCAACTAGAAGCTATTAAAAAAGTAGAATTTAATGATGTTCAAAACAGAGATTTAATTCATTATTTATTCAATCCAAAAGAGTTACAAAGTAAGTTTTTAGAAATACATTCATTAGAAGAGATTTATCAAACAGACGATAAAGGAAATGCATTTGTGTATAGCGATAATCAACAAAAAGCGGTTATTAATGCATTACATAGAGAACCATTAACCATAATTCAAGGTCCACCAGGAACAGGAAAAACAACTGTAATTACAGAAATAGTATTTCAAATTTTAAACAAACAACCAAACGCAAAGATTTTAATTACTTCTCAAACCAATGATGCTGTCGATAATGTGTTAGATAATCTTTTAGAAAAAGACATTCCGTTTGTTAGATTAAGTGGTGTAAGGCAACCAAAACCAAGTTTAGCAAAGCATACGTTAGAGAGAAAAATTGAAGGTTGGAAAGAAAAAATCAGAAAAACTACCAAAGAAAATTGGAGACCAGTAAAGGAAAAATTTTTGACAGAGGTTCGAAAATCCAATGCAAATCTAGATATGATAATTGAAATTATATCATACAATAAAAGTTGGGATTATAAAGTAAATGATTTAAAAAAAGAGATTACTAACAAGAATGAAATCAGTTATTTAAAAGATTTTTTAAATTCTGAAAGTGAACTAATTAAGGAGTTATCAAATAAAACGAAAGTCAATTTTGAAGAATATTTCATAAAGCAAAATCTTTACAAAGATTGGCTAGCAACAATAAGCTCTTTAGATGAAAAGAGTAATCTAAATCAAAAGTTAATTGATAGCATTCGGGTAATTGGAGCAACTACAAATCATATTGCTTCAAAAAAATATGCAAAATATAATTTCGAGTTCGACTATGTAATTATGGATGAAAGCGGTAAAGCCACTACAGCCGAATCACTTATTCCATTAGTTTTAGCTAACAATGCAATTTTAGTTGGCGATCATAGACAATTAAGACCAATGCTAACAGGCACAAGAGAAGTAGAAAAATGGCTAAGAGAAACATTTAAAAAAGATGATGAGTTTGATAGCTTTGATGACTATTTCAATAGAGCGAGTTTGTTTGAGCAAATTATTACAAACATAGATGACGATTTTAAAAGCCAGTTAGAAGTATGTAGAAGAAGTTCAGAGGACCAAGTAATATTAACTTCCAAATGTTTTTACGAACCATATGGTGATGAACCAATTTTACCAGCCAAAAGAGCTATTGAAAAAGAACATAATTTAGACTTAAAAGTAAGCAGTTCCATCATTTTTATAGATACAGGTAATGATTACAAAAGCGAAACTAATGGTACTGGTTCTTCTAAAAATAAAGAAAGCGCAAAATTAATTCCAGAAATTTTAAAACGCTTAGACCATCATCCACTGGTTAAAAAATATTCAGTCGGAATTATTACAGGATATTCAGCTCAAGTAAATGAGATAAAAAGTGTGCTTTCTAAAAATTTTGATTACAGAAAATGTAAAAATCTTAAATCAGAAAATGTAACACTATCAGTAGTCGATAAATTTCAAGGTTTGGAAAAAGATATTATAATTTTTGATTTAGTGAGAAGTCGCCAAAACACATTAGGTTTTCTAGCAAATGCTAATCGTATTAATGTGGCACTTTCTCGTCAAAAAAAATTATTAATAATTATTGGAAATTACAATTGGTTATTGTCTGCGGAAGCGCCTCATCTCAATGGAGAAATACCTGCGTTAAGAAGGTATTTAAAAGAAATAAAAAAAGAATGGATAGTTACTAATATTGAACAAATTTTCTAATGGATATAAAAGAAATATATAAAAAACTTGAAGACCAATGTCCAAGTAATTACCGTATTAACGAAATCATTCCGATTGCTTATCCATATAGAAAAGTAGTGATTAATGCTATGGTCAATAAATCACCTGAGGAATCAATTCAACAGGTGTATGCAATTTTTATTAAAGCAATAAAATCCGGAATAAATACCGAGAATGAACTAACACATTTTTTAGGATTAGACAAAGACGATTTTATTTTAAGAGAACTTTACTTTCTTCGAGAGAGAGGATACTTAGATTTTATATCGAATAAATGGATGATTACTGAATCTGGTGAAGAATTTAGTAAAAACAATAGTATTCTTAAAATTTTATCTGAAGAGGAGTTTGAATTTTACATAGATGCTTATTCAGATGAAGTTTTACAAAATGATTTTTCTTTTTACAATGATTATAATGTTCAAAATAAAATACAACCCAAAATTAAATTTAAAAATAAAAGCCCAGAATTACTAAAAGGGAAGAGTGAACAATTGGGTGATATCTATAAAAAGGATAAAGCAGGAAAAGCATTTTTGGTAGATTACGATGAAAATGAAATCAAGTTTGATAAAGAAGTTTTTAACGATTACTTTTTAATTGAATACATTCCAACAAGAGAAAAAGAAAATGAATTAGAACCAAGAATCGAAATCAGAAATAGAAACAAGGAATATTCATTAAATAAACGATTGACTAAAATTCTTTCACAAGAATACCCAAATATCATTTATGATTTTACTGATTCAGAGAGAGCTATTGTGGCAAATATTGAGTTAGACATAAAAAATAATGATATTGTATTTGATAAAATCCCAACACTAGAAAACAAAGCTCAAATAGAAACTTTATCAATTTGGGAGACCAAAGCAAAATTCATTGAAGCAATTCAGAATTCAAAAGAAAAACTCCTAATAGAAAGTCCATGGATTAAAAGAGCGGCTTTAAATTATATCCCAGAACTAGAAGCAGCTTTAAAAAGAAAAGTGAATATTATGGTGCTTTATGGTATTGAAGGGAATGATGAACATGATTTCAAAGCAATAAGAGAAATGGAGCGATTAGTTCAAAACTATAAGAACTTTAAATTGATTCATTTACCAACACATTTTGAAAATACAGGAAATAAAAATATGGTTGGTTCTCATAAAAAGTTAGTGATAAAAGATAATGAATATTACATTCATGGCAGCTTCAATTTTTTATCATTCAATAAAAATGAAGGTCAAAAAGTAGCCAATGAAGAAACTTTATTAATTAGCTTAGATGTTCCAAAAAAATGGACACAAGTTTTCAATCAATACCAGATCGATAAAATTTAATTCAATTCTAAAAGGATTTAGTTTTAAGGTTCTAATAATAGATGGATTCAAACCTGTGACCTTAAAGAAGAAAATTGCTAACTAAGGTTGAGCTATTTTTCCAATAATTCCCAAAGCTAAAGAGAAAAAACCTAGAGTTTGAACAGTCTCATTTTTACTGCTCATCATGCCCAATCCAGATAGAATGGCAACATGACTTGTAGTTTCAACTTGTTTGCTTTTTGGTTTTCCATGAGAGATCATTCTCGCAAAATGCTCACAATTAAAAGCAACTAAATCATAGGATTTTCCTAAAATGGTATTAATCTTTGAAACAACGGTATTACGCTCATAATCAGCACCACCAAATTTTTCAAATCTAACAATAGCATTACCTTTTAATGCTTCAGCTAAAGTAACATAACGTACACCAAAACCATTTTGATTTTCTGCAACAATAATGTTTCCTCCACGGTTTTCAATATAGACCATATAATGAGTACTAAAAATTCCTTTAGCACGTACAATTAAGTCTCCAGTCTTTAAATGACTTAAATTCATAAATTTTTAAATTAAAATAAAACAATAGAAAGCACCTCATTTGTTGAAGTGCTTTTTTCTAAATACTCAAATAAGAAATTATTTCTCCTTTCTTACTCCTTTAAAAGGCGTGCCATCTTGCTTAACATCCATAAAACGACCAGTACTAGTATCACGTTTAACGTACTGCTCTGTTTTAGGGTTATAAGTCTGACTTCTTCCTTTTACGGCACCATTACGATGACCATCTCCGGGCGTACCATTTTTTGCCATGGTTTTCAGATTTAATCCAATCAAACTTTTTAATACTGAGGCGTTTGATTAAAAACCCAAGGAATAATTAGGTAATATATAGAAATCTATTACTTTTGCAGAAGAAATTTATGTCCGTCCAAAGATTTAATTTCAACTGACCGAAGCCTAATTCCATTTTGCTTCGGTTATTTATTTACTTTTTGTTCATATTGTTTAATGGTATCAATACCATCAATCAATTTACTATCCTTTGATTTTACTTCTTTAATAAAAGTATCACATTCGGCTTCACTTAAAACACCATTTTTATAGGCTTCTAGTAATATATCCATTGTGGTCAAATAGACTATACCAAAATACTCACAATATGACTTTATATCCATTAAATTACTACTAGCTATATAATCTTTTGTGTATTTAGCAACCGCCATACAAGCAGCTTCTCCATCACCCATGGTTGTTTTTAATTTAGCATATTCCACGACTATTTCTTTATCTCTAGGAAAAGGAATAACCTCTATTTTAGTCCATTCAATAAAATTATCTAAAGCAACAATACTTTTTTTACGTTTATCTAATTCTGCTTTTACTTTATCTAAAATGACAAATCTACCAGGATAAATTTTTGGTAACAGTAATTGCTGTCCAGCTTTGGTAAAATGAATAATTACATCACAATCCAATAAAATTCTAGGTGCTGTATTAATTTTCTTTACCATCATCATTAAATTTAGGATCGTCAATATCTAAGCCAATATCCAACATTAAAGAATGATAATGACTTTCTGAAATTTTATCAGCATCAAACAAAGCTTTAACTTTTATTCCATAATCTCCAATCACCATTTCAACATCATTTCTTTCATAAAGAGATGCAGAATAACCATGTTCTACAGCACTTTTAATTACACCTGTCAAGTATTGCTTATAATCTTCGTAATGAATATATTTTGCTTTGCTTAGTCTAACTAATAATGCAGCTCTTGATACACCAAAATATTGCTCCATTTTTAGAATAGTTGCCAACGAAATGGTTTCACCCCAAGCCAATTCTTTTTCCGGTATTTGCTTTATTATAGCTGCTTCAGGCATCAAAAAATAAGAACTAAAAATATCAGCATTGTATTCTTCTTTATCCTTTTTATCAAATTTCCCAGCATTACACATTTGAAAATTGAAATCACTTTGAATGAATAAATGATATAATTCATGACCAATAGTGAAATTCTGCCTTCCAACAGGTAAAGCAGAATTAATAAGCATAAATAAATTATCATTAGTTTTGAGAGCCATACCAGAAAACTCACTTTCTAACGGCTTATAAACAGTCAAAACTCCTAATGTTAGTAGTAGTTTTTCTAAATCTATTGAAGTTTCTGTGCCTAATCCTAATTCCCTTCGGAATTTATTTGCCTTGGCTTCTAAAATCTTTTCATTAAATGCCATGATGTAATCGGTTTATTTTTAAATAATTTTTTACAATCTTTCCAAAATCAGAAAGTTTCTCCATATCACTTTCATTAACAGAATCCTTTCTAAAGGCAAAAACAACTTCTGCCATAGCTTCTTCTACTGTCTCACTAAAAAAAACGGCTAGTTCAACACCAAACAAATCAGATAATTTTTCTAAAACTTCAAGAGGAACTTCTCTTTCGTTATTTTCATAAAAACTGACCATTTCTCTTTTAATTTCCAAAAAACTTGCTAATTTTTCTTGTGTATACCCATATCTTTCTCGCAATCCTTTTATTACTAATCCTGTTGTTGCTTCCATTGTTTGTTGAGTTTTAATTGCTATTTGTTCTTTTTTGAATGTCATTTGGTGTTACAAAAGTAATCATTTTTTTTAAATTGATAATAATTGTACAAATTTTATTTATTTTTAACATTTACAATTATTTATTATTTAAAAAGTAAATTTGAATATTTTATTAATCGTATGATGCTGAAATAATGGAAACTATAGAATTGTCAAGAAGCGAATTTCATAGTATTATTTGGTCAACACCTCTTTCTAAGTTGACACAAATGTATGCTTACAATAATGATGGAATTAAAAATATTTGTAAAGAGTTTGAAATACCTATGCCAGATAATGGATATTGGATTAAATTAAAATTTAATAAAAAGGTTATAACTGAAACGCTAAATACAAATTATTCAGGAAACGGAAATATTAAATTGACCATAAGAGTTGATGAGAATCCTATCAATGTAAACCAAACTCCATTAACAATAAGAACAAAGGAAATAGAAAATGATCCAAAAGCTCCTTTAATAGTTCAAAGTAAAATAACTAAACCAGATTTATTAACTATTCAAACTAAAGAACATTGGATTAATCGAAAAAAAGCAAACTATATAAAAGATAAAAACAAAATTACATATCCTATTAGAGTTTCTGATGCACATAAAGAAAGAGCTCTATGTTTTATGGATAGTTTGATAAAGTTGCTTAGATATCGAGGACATACAATTTCAATTGAGTATCACTACACATGTGTTTTGATTAATGGAATTTTTATTGAAATAGATTTAAGAGAAGCATCAAAAAGAGTTCCTGCTAAGCATCCTTATAGCGGTACTGAATTAGAACCAATTGGTGAATTTATTTTCAAGATGGGAAAATATTCAGGTGAGAAAGAATGGAGAGATGGGAAAATTAAAATTGAAAGTATGTTAGCTAAGATTGTTGCTAAACTCGAAATTTATGCAGAACAGGAAAAAATAAGAAAAGAAGAATCAAGAATATATTGGTTAGAATATGAAGAAAATAAAAAACGTTTAGAAGAAAATAAAAAACATAAAGACGAAGAATTAAAAAAGTTTAACATATTGCTTAAAAATTCAGAACAATACAATAATGCCAAATTAATCCGTCAATATATCGAAGCAGAAAAGCAAAAAGCAATAGCCGAAAATAATTTAACAACGGAAAAGCAAGATTGGATCAAATGGGCAAATGACAAAGCCGATTGGTACGATCCAACAATAAATAAACCAGACGACTTATTGGATACGTGATTAAATCGTAATAGATTCACGTTTTAGGTTACAGTTGCCACTCCTTCCCAACGCTCCAAAAAAAATTACTGTCATGGTTTTTGGAACAAAAACACGTTCGCAAAGCGACTCATGCCAGTAATTTTTTTTCCCAAGCTGTGTTACATAATTGAGTATTATAGTTCATTACAAAGCTTTTATATTGTTTTTTTGGTTTTTGCAATGAAGCTATAATATCATT
>JAIFLT010000198.1 GCA_020048955.1 Flavobacterium sp. | reverse complement strand
AAAATCGTTACTCTGCCAAGAGCAAAATGAAACTAAACTAAACCTTCGTAATTAAAATCTCCACACGTTTATTATCAGATTCAATTCCACCGGGAATTGGAAACTTTCTTCCATAACCCATGTGTGTCATTCTGCTGGGCGAGATTCCTTTAGTTCCTTTCTTTCTGAAGCAAATATTCTATTTTTAAAAATCCTGAAGAATCGATAGTATTTAAAACTTTGTTCTTTCCATCATTATTTTGAATACATAATTGGTATAAAAAACCCTTAAGTTCTGAAAAGAAACTTAAGGGTTTAATTATTTGTGTTTTTAAAAAATGTATGTTTTGTAATAACCACTCTTTACGTGAAAGGGATCTAACAAATGACTACTTTTTAATAAAAGCTTTAGTCACTTTTTGACTGTCATTTTCTAATACTAACAAATGCATCCCTGCTGCTAAGTTAGTAATATCTATCGTTTGGTTGAAAGAATTAGACTCATATACATTTCTACCCATTATATCATAAATCGCTACTTTAGATATAGTATTTTGAGATGCTACATTCAATACGTTGGTAGCAGGATTAGGATATAATTTTATAGAATTTGAGGTAAATATTGGGTTATTTACTGATAATGTACCACCAAATTCAAAAGCTCCAGCATCATTAACTCCCTCACGAGCGTAATTTCTTTGATCTACAGTTGGAATAGAAATTCCTGTTGTAGCTGAACAAAAATCATCTGCAGCCGAACCCGTTGTAATATCAATAACAGATGTTGGTCCACCCTGATTAGATAAAGTACCCGTTAAACCAGCTTGAGTTGCCGTTCTACCTTTTTGGTTATTTTTTGCTACATCATCTACTAAAGCAGGTGCTAATTCTAAGCCACCTAAAATACAATTTACCACGTTTGTCGTATTGGTATTTTGAAAGTTTAGCGCTTTTGCATTTACATCATTATTGGCTACAATAATAGAGTTATAAGCGCTAAAAGTTGTTAAAGCACTTGCAACCCCTGCAAAACGCAAACCCGCTCTTAGAGGAGCAGCGTGAGCGTTATTAAACACTGTAGTATGAACTAAACGCAACGCAGTATTACCAGAAACACCATCACCACCAGCGGCAGTTGTCCATAAGGCGGCAGCAACAAAAACGGCTCCACCACCGTTTCCTGAGGCGGCACTTGTTGTGGTATTGTTTGAAATGGTGCTGTTTTCTATGTTTACATCAATTTTATAGTTGTTACCAAAAGTGTTGTTTCCGTTGATGTATAAACCGCCACCATTTCTACTAGAGTTTGCATTCATCAAAGAGCGATTAATGTTTACCACATTACTCATTGCTGAGGCATTGTTTGGTGCCGCAATGATGGCACCACCATCTAGTGTACACGAGTTGTTTTGAACTGTACATGCGGTCAACGAAGCGTTTGAACCTGCAAAAGAAATTCCGCCACCATTAGTTGTAGTAAAATTGTTGGTTACAATTAGGTTATTCAAATTAACAAGCCCCGTTACTTTATCAACTTGAATACCACCACCATTTGCGTTAGCATTTCCGTGACGAATAGTTAAGTTTTCTACTGTAATGTTTAGAGCCGCTGCCGCCGCCGCACCAATACTAATTACACGCAAACCTGTTCCTGTTGAAGCTGGTGCGGCAGCAGCTTGTATAATATCAGTAGCTGGATTTGTACCTCTAAGCGTAATACTTTTATCGATAGTAATCGATTCTGTAAATGTTCCTGACACTAAAATAATGTCGCCAGGAACAGCAGCTGTTATTGCCGCAGCTATTGTTGGGTAGGAGCTTCCGCCTTGAATGCTCACTGTTTGTGCCATTAGGAGGGTTGTAAAACCAGCACATAAAAAAGTAAAAAGTTGTTTCATAAATTTAGGTTTATTAATGTTAACAAAAAGTTGTTTTGTAAAAGTTAAAAAAAGAAATTTGTTGTTAAATGTTGAGTAATCAATTTTACTGTTTGAAGACCCTATTTTGATTGTGCAGTGTTTAATCAGTTTTAAATTTAAAAAGGTTAGAAACTAATTATTTTCTTTATATTCTTTCCATTTTTTTTGACGTTCTTCTCCTAAAACGGCTTTCATCAATTTAAAAGTTTTATTTCCCAAAACTTTTAAAGCTTCTTTTTTTCCTTCTTCATCTTTAGCAAATTTTTCTTGAATTTCTTTGTTTTCTTTAAAACGATCTAGCTGTATTTGATACACTGCTTTAGAATCGGCTTCATTAAGTTCTAATACCTTTGTCATTTCATCGACAAACTTTTGCGCTTTTTTTTCCGGGCTTTGTGCATTACTTGCAAATGTTATGAACAATGCAAAAATTAAGGTAAATAATTTAATAGTCTTCATTTTTTTTGAGTATTTGTTATTAATTTAATGAGTGCAATTTACTAGTTATCTAATAAAATTTGTGTTTTATAGCTGTTCAATTAGGTTTAAATTTAAGTCAAATAGATTTATTTCATTTCAACAAATGATTTATTGTCACAGCAATGGGAATTCCGTTTTTAGTAAAAAGGTATTTGTAGTTAAACTTTGAAAATTGTTTAACTAAAAAGCGCATAAAATTTTAAACGAAGCTCACAAAGTCACAAAGATTTTAAAACAATCTATTAGTTCACCGAGATGGCTTTAGAAATAGGTAAAATTGTAGTATACTTTTCCACTGCAACGGGAACGTCTTTTCCATAAAAGTCTGACGTTTTGCTCAATTTAGGATAAGCCACTACCCAATAAAATCCTTTGTTCTTTGTAGTGAAATTAGTTGTTGTAATAGCACTTTTTATCAATTTTGCCTCATTAGGATTATTTTCTATTGCAAAATAAATACTATAACTTTTAATCTCAGCTGTAGTATCCCATTGAAGCATATTGTTTGTTTGCTCTACTTTTAAAGGTGTGTATTCGTAAAAAAACCAATTTGCTAACGTTTGAAAACGCATATATTGAAGTATTTCGGAATGTTTTTTATCAAAAATTAGATTGTTTAATTCGTCGGGGTCTTCTTTTATATTATATAATTGATCAATAATTCCGTGGGTATAAACAAATTTATAATTGCCTTTTCGCATCATTCGGGAAGGAACCTCATTAACATTGGGCAAAAGAAGGTATTTAGCTCCCCTAAATTCAGAAAAAACGGCTCTATCTTTTAATTCGGTTCCGTTTTTTAAGGTTTCTACAAGAGAAATTCCTTGAGCAGTTTTTGGGGTTTTTCCATTAATTATTTCTGATAAAGTGGGCATTACATCAATTAAACTAACAATCGAATTGTTAGTCACATTTTGTTTAAATAATTTAGGATAAGAAATGATAAACGGAATATTAACTGCATCTTCATACATATTGTGCTTGTTCATTAATCCATGTTCAAATAAATGTTCGCCATGATCGGTAGTATAAATGATGATGGTATTTTCATAAAGTCCTTTTTCTTTGAGTGCGTTGACAACTTTACCTACCATGTCATCCATTTCTGTTACACAGGCATTGTAGGCAGCCATTACATTTTTTGCTTTTTCTGGATTATTTTGAATAGTAGAATGTACCCAATTTGGAATCCAAGGATATTTTCCTTTTTTTATCCAATCTTGTGAAGTGGCAGGCAGTTCAAAGTTTGCCGGCGTGTGCATATCTAAATATTTTTGAGTGGTTGTTAACGGTGGATGGGGTTTTTCAAAACCGATATGCAAAAAAAAGTTTTTACCATCTACTGCGCGTTTCTCAATAAACTCTACCGCTTTTTTTGCAACCACCATGTCAAAATTATCATCATCATTTTGAACAAGTGTGGGAGCATAATCCAAATTAAAATCATCTGCCCCACCCTTGAAAACGTCTTTGTATTTTTTAAATTGTCGGTATCGCATGTAGGTATCTTCCCCCACTATGTCTTGATAATGACCACCAGGGAAATAGGTATAATAGCGAACGCTAATTTCGTCAAAACCCATGTTATTTCCTTCTTTGTGGTCTTCATCAACATTTTTTTGAAGTTCTCCGTGAACGTGCATTTTTCCGGGTGAAGCTGTAACATAATTTTGTTCTTTAAAAATCTCTGCAAGGGTAACAATACCTTTTTGATAGCCCGTTTCTCTCAAATAGCCACTGCCAATGTTTTTTATTGTTCCATCGGGCATAGTAACGGGAGCTTTGTGATAAATAGCGCTGTTTGCATAAGGATACATTCCGGTAATTAGAGCGGCTCTTGCAGGTGCGCAAACAGGTGAGGGAGTGTAGCAATGATTAAACTTTACTCCTGTTTTTGCCAATTCGTCTATGTTTGGAGTTATGGCTAATTTACTACCATAAGCACCTATGGCTTCTAATTTGTGTTGGTCTGAAATAATGAAAACAACATTAGGTCTTTGAGCTAAATTTTGTTGCGCATGTGCACTAAGTAAACTTAAAATGACTATCAAAAAAGCGAATGTATATTTCATAATTTTCATAATTTCTTAAAGATTTCCGTTTGCCGCTGTTTCGATTAGTGGAATGGGCCAAGTATAATCTTGTGCTTGTCTTGCTCCAACTGTGTTTCCAAAACTAGCTCTACACATTTCGTCATAAACCCCCATTCTTGTAATGTCAAAAAATCGTTGTCCTTCTGCAGAAAGTTCTACGGCTCTTTCTCTCAACAAGGCAGTTCTAAAAGCTGTCATTGTTAGACCGGTAGCCGAAAAATTAGTCATCCCTACGCGAGTTCTTAGTGAATTAATATCAGGAGCCGCAAGAGCAGGATTTTGATTAATTTCTGCAAGCGCTTCGGCACGCATTAAATAGACGTCTGCAAGCCGAATAACATGCCAATTTTGTTGGCTAGTATATTCTGTTGTAGCATTTTGATCAATATATTTTGCCGTCCAAACTACGCTTAACGTACCATTTGAAGCACCAGTAGCCGTTATAGTTCTTAAATATCCTGTGCTGTTTGGTCCTAATGTATATGTTTGAGTAGCATCTTGATAATTTCTGATTATAGAATTTTGAAATCTTATATCATTTTTGTTCAAATTGTTATTGATAAAACCAGGTTGCATTCTATTGGTTCCACCCCATCCACCAGCACTTAAACCAGCATTTTGTGGGCAAAATAGATTAGAAACTGCAGTTCCTTGTTCGGCTAAAGATGATCCTTGAATATCAAAAAGGCACTCAGCGTTGTTTCCGTTTGTGGCATCAAAAATACGTTTCCAATCTTGCAAATTTGTAACCAATTGATAACCAGGTTGTGCAATGGTTAAATCACATTGTTCTTTGGCAAGCGTATAGTATGACTCTGGAGTGCCAGGCAAATCTAAATATCTATTATTTCCTTGAACACCAGTCATAGCGGTGCGTTTTGAAGAAGCAATTTGAGTATAAACTTTGGCTAACATAGCATGTGCAGCTGCTTTGGTTACACGACCAATGTTGTTGTTAACACCGTTTCTAGTTTCGTTGAAAGCCCAGCAATTTTGGGTTGCATAAGTAAAATCATTAATAATAACGTCGTATATATCTTTGATTGGAGATTTTGGCAATCCGGGCTCACCAGGTAGTGCTGGCTGGGTTCTTAATGGAACTTCGCCAAAGCAACGTACTAAATTAAAATAGTTTAATGCTCTCAAAAAACGTGCTTCACCAAGAATTCTAGCTCTAAGTGGTTCATCCATATTTGGAATATTTGGCACGTTTGCAATAACATTATTAGCATCTTTTATTCCTCTATAAATTTCGATCCAAGTGTTTGGTAAATTGGCATCTGTAGAAGTAAGAGTTCCGTTTCTAAAATCACCGTGTTGAAAACTACTAGCGCCTTGGTCAGAGGCAGCAAAAAGATTAGACAAAAAGATTTGTCTGTAATAGCCGTTATCGCTTTTAAGTTGGGCATAAACAGCTGTTAAGGCAGCAAGAGCATCAGCGGTGTCTCTAAAGAAAAATTCTGGCTCTATTTGTGTCATTGGCTTTTCTTCAAGAATACTATCGCAACTTGAAAATAGCATTAAAGAGAAAAGTGAATATATACTTATTCTTTTCATTTTTGTTAAAAAATTTGTTTTCATCTTAACGTGCAATTTTATATTAATAATTGAATTTTAATCCGAGTGTATAGGTTCTTGTACCCGGATAACCACCAAAATCTACGCCTCTTCTTTGTGGGTCTTTATTAAAACTTTGAACCTCGGGGTCATATCCAGGGTATTTAGTCCATGTAATTAAATTTTGTCCTGTAACAAACATACGCAAACTTCTAGATTTTTTGAAGTTAAAAGTATAGCCAAAATTCAAGTTTTTTAAACGAATAAAAGAGCCATCATATACTTGTCTATCAGAAACTAAAGCCCTTGGTCCTGGGGTTAACAACGGTGCTGGATTTCCTACATTTGTAGTGTTTCCTACAGAGGGATCATATACAACATTTCCTGTTCCATTAACAGTTAAAGGAGCGTTCCAAGAATCAATAAATGCCGATGCTAGCCCATTTGTACTTTTTTGATTTCCTGTAAGAGCCCAAGAATCTACCCAAAAGATATCACCTCCTTTTTGACCAGTGAAAAGCAAGGATAAATCCCAGTTTCCATATCGAAAGTCATTTGTGATGGCTATATTAAAATCGGGGTTTGGATCGCCAATTTGTACATAATCATCAAAATTAATTTCTTGAATTGGGAGTGGTTGACCATTTGCATCTAAATCAACAGAATTATTGACATATTTAATTTCACCAGGAGCGGCACCACTAATGCCGCTACTTATGGCTTCATCCCAGTCTTTATAAATACCATTTGTTTGTGCTCCCCAATAAATACCTAATGGCATTCCTTCCATAAACATAATAGGATTTGATTGAGCAAAACCAACGCTGGGTCCTAATTGAAATTGTAAATTAGAATTTAGTTTTACTAATTTATTTCTGTTTATTGAAAAATTACCTGAGGCATTCCATTCAAATTTTTTGTTATTATAGATTGTTGCATTTAAAGCAATTTCAATTCCTTTATTTTCTACTTCACCAAAATTATCAACTCTAGATATGAAACCATTAGAAGCAGGTAATGTTACATTTTGTAACAAATCATGAGTCAATTTGTAGTAGGTATCTAAAGTTAGCTTTATTTTTGAGTCAAATAAACCTAAATCTATACCTGCATTAAACTGATCGGTGGTTTCCCAAGTTAAATTGTCGTTAGCTAAGTTAGACGCATAGTACCCAACAACCAATTGATCATCAAAGTTATATCTTATAGGATTTAGAAGAGCTAAAGACTGATAAGGTGCTATGGGATTACTTCCTGTTTTTCCATAGGATACTCTTACTTTAAGATTGGAAACCGTTTCTGAATTTTTCAAGAATTTTTCTTTAGAAACCGCCCATGCTAAAGCAATAGATGGAAAAATGGCACTTTTATTGTTTTCAGCAAATTTTGAAGAAGCATCAATACGCGAGTTAACATCTACATAATATTTATTTTTATAATTGTATCCAACTCTAAACAGACCCGAAATAAGGCCAAATTCGCTAAATTGTGAAATAGGCACTAAAATATCAGTTGCTGATTCAAAGGAGTAAAAAGTTCCTGTGTCATTAGGAAAACCAAAACCTTTATTGAAAATAGAACGGATAGAGTTGTTTTCAAAAGTTCCTACCACAATAGCATCGATGTTATGTCCATTGAAATTATTTCTATAACGCAAACTTGATTCGGCATATAATTTTTCGTTTTCTAAAGAAGATTGACTGGCTTCACCATTATTTCTTCGACCACGAGTAGTAGTAGTAGGATAATAAATATCTCTATTACTTTTTTGATAGTTAAATGCACCTTTTACAATTGCAGTTAGTTTAGGAGTAATTTTTGCAGTTATCGATATATTTTGAAGAAAATTGTAGGATTCTTTTATATCTATTACATCTCTTGCAAGCGTGTAGGGGTTTGAAATAGTGTTACCTTCATTTAAATCGGCATATTCTTCGTCATCTTGTCCCGGTTCTAACAAACTAAAAATAGGTTGAAATTGAAGTGCTTGTGATACCACGCTTCGTTGTTGAAAAATTTCACCGTTACCCACTGATGAGGCATTCCCTTTATTGTGAGCAAAATTGGTTTTAGTAAAAATATCAATTTTATCACCAAATGCTTTTCTTGAAGCATTCAAATTAAAAGTAGCTTTTTTATTCCCTGTATTGATAATTACCCCTTGAATATCTTGTAAACCCAAACTCATAGATAAGTTTTTATTCTTATCGCCTCCTCTATAGGAAACATTGTAAGCATTTGAAGTAGCTGCTCTATAGGTTAAGTCTTGCCAATTATTATTAACTCCTGTAGAAGTGGGAAAGGGCAATTGAAAATTCAATAATTCGGGATAGTTTGTAGCATTTAATTCTTGCGTTCCATTAAAAGGACCTCCAGTTCTAGAAGGGTTTGTAATACTTACATACAATTGATTGATGGCTCTTCGATTCATATAGGATTCAAATTGAGGACCATCCATCACATCGATATTTTTGATTACATCGGTAATGAAATTATCAACAGTAATAGATAAATTATCGGAACCATCTTTTTTACCACCACTTTTTGTGGTAATTAAAACAACACCATTTGCACCTCTTGCACCATATACTGCGGTTGCAGCGGCATCTTTTAAGATTTCCATTTTTTCGATGTCATTCGGATTTAAGAAACTCAAAGAACTTTGAGATTGACCACTACCGGAATTGCCTTGTGCATCTGTTTGTGGGTCAATAGGGATACCATCTACAACATATAATGGCTGTGTTCCTCCAAGCATAGAGTTTGTACCTCTAATAGAAATTGCTATGCCACCACCTGGTTCAGAACTTTCGCTAACAACAACCCCTGCAACTTGTCCTTGTAGCATTTGTTCAATAGAAGTAGTTCTATTTTTTTCTAATTTTTCTGAAGAAACTTGTGCAATTGATCCCGACAAATCTTTCTTATTAATGTCAAAATAACCAACGCTTATCACCACTTCTTTTAATATTTCTATATCCTCTTCTAAAGTAACATTGAGGGTAGGTGATGTAACTTCTACTTCTTTTGTTTTCATCCCTATATAGGAAAAAATAAGTATGTCACCTTTTTTGACAGTAATTTGATAATTACCTTCAAAATCTGTGTTCGTGCCAGATTTTGTTCCTTTAACAAGAACCGAAACCCCAATTAAAGTTTCGTTTTTCTTTGAATCAAAAACAGTTCCTTTTACAGTTATTTGTTGGGCTACTAGAGCAAATGGCAGAAATAATAGTAATAAAATTATTTTTTTCATAAAATGGTTTGTTAGTATTAGTTTAAAATAGTTTTCTTTAATTGTTATTCGATAATTAGTTTTTTAACTTCTATTTGTTTGTTTTGGTTTTCTATTACAATTCCATAAACCCCTTTAGAAATACCTGAAACACTTATTTCTTGGTTTTTTGTGTAATTAAATTCTTTGATTAATTTTCCGTTTAAATCAAATATTGCTACTTTAATTGTGTCTTCCACACCATCTAAATGAATAAAATTAGTGGCAGGATTTGGATATAAAACAATGTTGCTAGTTATAGAATTTGGATTATTTGAGGAGAGTGTTGATGCCCATTGTTCCATCAAAAAAGCTGCCGCAAAACCCCAAGTACCATCGGGTCTGACAATCCACTTACCATCTAGCCAAGTGTTTAAAAATGTTTGAGAATATTGAACGCCACTTTCCCAGGTGAAACCAGAAGGACCATCTTGAGCGCCCGAACCGTATAAATTCCACAAATAAAAATTAGGTATTTGAAGACCAAGTGCAACTCCTATATATTTTCCATAGCGTTGTCTAATCACAGCATTGGTATTGGTGCCACTATAAGGTGGATTTTCATTAATTGCAAATTCTCCTATTTGAACTGGAGTGCCACTTTGTAAACCTGTAGCATTTGTAAAATAGCGAGCCATTTCTATACCTTTCCACATGGCGTGCCCTTCGGGGTTTTGACTATTTGTCCAACCACCATCATAGGCCGACCATGAAGCTAAATCTATTCGAGTGTGTGGAATAACATTTTCTAAAACAGATGGTGTTCCATGATCCATCATAGTGGTTCGTTGACCACTACCATTAACAAGCCAAAGTTTGTTAAACTCTATTGCGTGCATCACTTTTGCGGTAGCACTTGGAAATTCACTTCTAGCGCGTTCTGTTCCTCTTTGTTGTGCCCTAAACATTCTAGACATTCCTTCTATGTCCCATTCTACATTATCTGGAATAAGCGTTGGATCATTTTCCCACAACACGCCTTGACCGCGTAACATCCAATCGCCTTCCCAATTTTGATAAACAAAAGTCTTGTTTGTGTTTCCGTAGTTTAGAAATAAGTGACGAGTTAAATTATAAAACTCTTCTTCTATGCTTAAATAACTATCGTGTTTAAAATCTGGACCTTGTTTATAATCGCCACGATTTTTCGTATTTGTCCAAAAGGTATGTCTTAGTATATGTGTTCTTTTAAACAAGGAGTCGTTATATTGATTTTGAGCTACTTGTGTCATGTTTTGATAAGTAGGCCAAGTGTGATTAAAAGGATAGGACTCGGCCATTTTTCCGTTGAGTGGCGAAATAGTTGTTTTTATAGAAGTAGGACCAAAAAGTCTATAATAATCTAAACCTTCTATCATGAATGGCTTGTTTGTAAAATTATACCATCCGGCAATGTGAGTAGCTCCAAAAATATGTTTAATTTGAGGAACGACTGCGCCTAAATTTGGATCAAATTGATTGATTTGTGAGTTGATAGTAGCCGTTGAAGGCATTGTTAAAGAGTAATGACTTCGTAACTCTCCATTGTTTGTGAAAGTAAAATTTGGGTTTAAAGTCGATAAATTATCAAAATTGATATTTTTCCATAATCTAAACAAACCGCCATTTTGAATTTGTAGGGAAAAACCAGCGGCTTCCGTTTTTCTGTCAAGAACTCCTTGGTTTATTTTTCTAGTATAAAGAACTCCTTGATTTGCTATGACAATTGATGAACTTTGACCAGGTGTTGTATTTCTTGTAAATAAACTTACATCCTCTGTAACCACAATGCCTTGTATGGTTAGATTTGCACTCGTATTTGTTGGGCTAAACTGAAAAGTACTTCCCGATACACCTAAAACTCCTTTAACTCTAACATAAGCATATTTTGTGATGGTAACATTTACTAGGTTAGTTGACCGAATGACAAAATTTTCATTGATATACATATTATATAAGTCAATAATCAAATTTCTATTAGCTGCACTACTTGATATGCTTAGCGTTCTTGGATTAAAAAATCCTGAACCCGAAATATAGGTAGTAGCACTAGATAAATTTAGGAAAATTCTACTGTTAAAAGAGTATATCGACCCGTCGCCTGTGGTACCCGGTTGCACTCTGCCAGCCGAAAATGTTCCGTTGCATAGAATACTTCCGTTTATTCTTAAATCTTTTTCAAAACCAGTAGTGTTGTGACCCATGCGTAAAATGCCCAGTTGATTTATTTTAATATTTTGGCATAAATCTACAGCTACTGCAGATGAGCTACCTTGTATATCAATATAAACAGTGTGGTTGTTATCAATAATAACATCGGTAGTTGCAGTAGGTACAACTCCTGAACTCCAAATTGATGGATCACTCCAGTTTCCACTTGCCACAGTTGTAACAGCTGAAGAAAAATCAATTTGTTGATTACTCAATAATGGCAGTTGAGCAAAACTATCAGTTGTTGATAAACTCAACCATCCAAAGAATAATAAAATAAGATTCTTCATTTTTATACTTTTTAAATTAAATAGACTTCAATAGCTATAGGGATTGCATTAATGAACTCTTGGCTTTTTATGGTTTATAATTTATTGATGGAATGATTGTGGGTCTTAGTTCATTGTAAACGGTTTCTAACACCTTTAATGCTTCTACTTTAAAATCTGCTTGGCTTGGATATACATTATTTTTGAGTTTGTATTGTTTTAAATATTCATTAACTTGCTTATAGTAGTTTTGATGAAGATAATACATGGGTCTTTTTTCTCCTTTTTCGTTTATTAACGACATGTTTTTAGACTTGTTATCATTTGCTTTATCATACTCATTGTTATATAGTTGCCAATGCAAGGCAAAGGGCAAATCTTCTTCTAAAGAAATTTGCATAATGTCTTTTACGTTGTCAAATTGTTTGAGGTGGGTTTCGGGTTTGTCATCAAAGGCATGACCTCCATATTCGCCAATGAAAACTCTTCTTTTAAAAGGCAATCCTTCTTTAGGTTTTAATTGGCTTTCGATGTAGTTCAACACCTTTGTTAACGATTCTCTATTTGCGGCATAATCCTTTTTTTTACTGGATTCGTAACTTGAATAGGAAACAAAATCAACATCTACGTTTGGTAAAATATCTCTAGTAATGCAGGTTCCGCCAGTCAAACCCTTTACTACTAAATTTACTTCAATATAATAATATACATTTACGTTTGTTGATTTGGATTTTTCTTTCGCGTCGGCGATGGCGCGTTGTCTTATTTGCAACCATTTGGTCATATTTTCAACTGTTTCTTTTGAAGGTGTCTTGTCTCGATTTCCTTCACCATGCAGCAACCAGTCGCCTTCCCAGTTACCTATCATAAAGGTTTTGCCTGAGTTATTATATTTTTTAAGAAGGTATGAGGTGAAATCAAACATTTCTTTATATAGAATTTTTTCTTGTTTTTTGTTGATTCCTTCTTTCCATTTTATTCCGGTAGCGGTGTGAACCCATAAAAAAAAGTATTTAAAATCCATCTCAAACGCCTTGTCATAATCGGGTATTAGTTTAATGACATCCATAGTGTTTGAGGCGTCACTTGTTTTATATCCATAATCTACTAAGTTTCTTTCGGTTACAGTTGTTTTAAAGATATTAGAGCCCAATGCCCTTGTTTGTTTGGCTTGTTCTATTAATTTAGAATCATTGCTAAACTGGTATTTTGGCGGAAAACTGTTTGTGCCCAAAACAAAGTTATAATCTTCAAGCGGCTTGTTGGTTCCATAATCATAGCTTTGGCTTGTGGCTATACCAACAACAAAAAGGGTAACAAAAATTAATATCTTTTTCATAAAAAACAATTTAAGGATTTAAACTTTTAAAGTTGATTGCATTTTTTCTAAAAACATCAAAAGTGGGTAGTTTTTTATTTTCTTCTGCATAATTTTTTAGAAACTCTCTAGCTTCTTTATAAAAATTATTGTGTGTGTACCAAATGGGTTGTTTTTTACCTTTGTCTGTAATTAACCAATACCCCACTTGTTCGCCAGTTCCTTCTTTAATTTCGTTATTATACATTTCCCAATAGAGTATAAAAGGAGTTCCCCATTCTAAAGATGTTTTTATGACCCAAATAGAACGCTGGTTTTGCAATTCGTCGCTATGATTAATGCTTGGACTACCATATTCGCCAATCCAAACTCGTTTTCCTGCGGGTAATCCTTCTTTTGGAGATAGATGAGATTCTATATAATCTAAAGATTTGGTCAAATTTAAACGCAAGGATTCTTCAGTTTTAAATGGGTTTGTTGCATCATAGGAAGAGTATGAAACATAATCGGGATTTACTGCTTTTACCACGCTGTTAGTAACTACCACAGCATCTGGTTCATTTAGAGCTTTGGCAACTAAATTGACTTCTATATAATTGTAAATTTCTACATTGTTGTGTTGAAAATCTCTTTTGGCATCGTCTATGGCTTTTTGGGTGGTTTTTGCCCATTTTATCATTCCTTCCACGGTTTTGGGGTTGGCTGGTTTTGTTCTATCATAATCAGAACGTAAATGCCAATCGCCTTCCCAATTTCCAAGATAAAAAACTTTACCCGAACCGTTGTAAGTTTTTAATAAATAGGTAACAAAGTCATATATTTCACGATATTGTGCTTTTTCATATTTTTTTGGATAGCCATTTATAAATTTTATTTGGGCTGTGTCGTCTTTTGTATTTGGTGGTTCTGGTGAATTTTGAGAAAAAGCATAAGTCCAAATATGATAGTATTTAAAATCCATATCTAAAACAGCTTTCATGGATGGTTCCAAGGTAGCGAGTTTTGTGAGCGAATTTATTTTATCATTCTTTGGTAATCCATAATTTTCAGAAAAATATCTGGGATGCATAGAAAATTTGAGCAAATTAGACCCCATTTTTTTAATTTCTTTTGCTGTTTCTACAAGCATCGATTCTTTTGTAAACTGATATTTTGAACCTACGGTTTGAGTTCCTATGGCAAAATTATACGAATCGATACTTTCGTGTATTGAAACAGTATCTTTTCTAATGAAAGCACTGAATAATAAATAAGTAACAACACCCAAAGTTAAGGTTGAAAAAACTATTAGTGATGCGTTGATTTTTTTCATTTGAGATAAATATTAATTTTTGATAGTTACTAGAAACGCTTAAACTTTATTAATGTATGCTTGTGCAAACTTATAGTTGTGGGCTATTTCATAATTTTATTCTTAATTAGTACGCAATCTCATAATTTATTTAAAAACAAAGGTTTAGTTATTATTCAACAAGGTTTAAAAATTAGTCAAGTTTAATTTTTCTACACTATTTTATATTTATTTTTATGTTTAGTATATTTTTTTTAAAGAATATTTACATTTTATGCTAAAAAAACTAACCAAAGTGCTATTTTTCTTCCATAAATTCAGTGGGAGTTTTTCCGTAATGTTTTTTAAATAACGTGCTAAAGTATTTTGGATCTTGAAACCCCGATTCATAAGCAATTTCTGAAATTCTACTGAATTTTTTGTTTTTCATTAACTCTTCGGCGTGACCTAGTTTAATTTTTATAATCAAATCTGAAGGCGAAATTTGTATTAATCCTTTCAACTTTCTAAACAAATTAGAACGGCTCAAGCCCATTATATCGGCAAGATTATCAATAGTAAAGTCGTTTTCAGTTAGATTGTTTTTAATCACTTCAATAACATCTGATAAAAAGCTTTCATCGGGTGTGAGTTGTTTTTTAACTTCTTTATCTTCTAATAATCGTTTTACATTATTTCGAGATTTAATAAGATTATTGATGGTAACTTTTAGAATTTCTACATTAAATGGTTTTTCTACATAAGCATCGGCACCGTTTTCTAAACCCTTAATTTTATTGTCTGTATCTGCTAATGCTGATAACATAATAACCGGAATATGACTGGTTTTAAAGTTGGTTTTAATGAGATTACACAATTCTCTACCATCCATTTCGGGCATCATTACATCGGTAATTATTACATCGGGGTTTTTAGAAAGGGCAATTAAAAGTCCTTCTTTTCCGTTTGAAGCCTCTATAACGGTATAATTTTTTGATAATTCGTTAGTAATTGCAGCACGCAGTTCTTTATTATCTTCTACTAAAAGGATGAGTTTGTTTTTATGAATAATATCGTCAACCCATTTTTTATCATCAGTAGAAGTATCCGTTTCAATAAGTTCGTGGCTAGAAAAATGCTCTGTACCAACGGGTAAAACAACCGTAAACTTGGAACCAATGTTTTCTTTACTTTCTAATAGAATTTTTCCTCCGTGAAGTTCTATAATTTTTTTTGATAACATCAGTCCAATTCCTGTTCCCGGAATTCCTTTATTAGTGACGTTTGTACCTCTGGTAAATCTATTAAAAATAACTTCTTGTTGTTTATCGGGCACACCAATGCCGTTATCTATAAAATCAATATGCAACTGTTTATCTTTTAAATATGATTTTATTTTAATTTCGCCTCCTTCGTTACTGTATTTTATGGCATTTGAAATTAGATTATAAAAAATTCGGCTCATTTTTGACTGGTCAAACCATACCGGTATGTGTTTTACATCAAGGGTTAAGTCTAGCGATTTTTCTTGAAGAATGGGCGTAAAATCATTACTAATTGTTGTTAAACACTCTTTTAAATCTACTTTACTTACCGATAATTTGAGCTGTTTTCTATCTATTTTTTGAAAATCTAAGAGTTGGGTTACATATTCGTTTAAATTTTCGGTATTTCGTTGAATAAGTTCTATTGATTTTTCAACATTTTCTTGATTAGAGAGTTGTTTTACCAATAATTGAATTAAAGAAACGGGAGTTCTAATATCGTGAGCCACTTCAACAAAAAACATAATTCGGTTTTCGTCAAACTTTTTTTGAATGTTTGCTCTAAAAATTCTAAAAAGCAAGTAGATGATAAAAACGGCAATTACAATATAAATTATAAAAGCACCAATGGAACGCCAAAACGGATTTTTAACCAC
>JAIFLT010000203.1 GCA_020048955.1 Flavobacterium sp. | reverse complement strand
CCGAACACCCTATTTAAATACGTTTTTTAAATTATTTTTACCCTAATACGGAAAACCGTAAAACACATCGTTTTGCGGTTTTTATATTTGTGAAAAATCACGTAAAACTACCTCCATAATTCTTGTTAAAGTTATTTATTTTTGGTAGGTTTGAATACAATATATTTTAAAATGAATAAACAACTTATACAACCAAGAAAAGCACTTAATAAAGCATTTTTAAAAATAAAACCTAATAGAACTGAAATTGAGATTTTTAAAACAAATCTAATTCAAGTTTTAGACAGTTGTAATGATAAAGAATCTGAAGAATTTCATAAGAATCTTGTAAGTGATTTTCTTAAAAACACCTACTACTCACCTAATCATTTTATCAATACAAAAAATCGTAATGATTTAGTAATTCACAACGGCAAAGATGCAAAAACTACTGTAGGCGTTATTATTGAAGCAAAAAGTCCTACTAACAAATCAGAAATGATTTCTGTTGCTAATCTTAATGGAAAAGCTTTACAAGAATTAGTCTTATACTTTTTACGGGAGCGAATTACAGAAAAAAACCTAGAGTTTAAGCATCTTGTTGTTACCAATATCTACGAATGGTTTGTGTTTGATGCCCAGTTATTTGAAAAATATTTTGCTCAAAACAAAGCCTTTGTAAAACAATTTGAAGAATTTGATGCCAAACAACTATCGGGTGTAAAAACCGATTTCTTTTATAAAGACATTGCAAAACCCTTTATTGAAACTATAAAAAACGAAATAGAATACACCTATTTCAATTTTAAAGATTATGATAAACCTTTGCGAAATACTGACAAAGACGACGACAAATCTCTCGTAGCTTTATATAAATTACTTTCACCAGAGCATTTACTAAAATTGTCTTTTGCTAATGATAGTAATAGTTTAGATAAAAACTTTTATAGCGAATTGTTGCATATTATTGGTTTAACAGAAACTAAAGAAGGCGGCAAAAAATTAATTGAAAGACATAAAGTAGATAACAGAAACAATGGTTCGCTTCTTGAAAACGCCATTATTCAAATTGATAGTTTAGATAAAATTTCGCGTTTGCAAAACCCAAAGCAATATGGCGAAACTTATGAAGATCGCTTGTTTAATGTAGCTCTAGAATTAACCATTACTTGGGTAAATAGAATATTGTTTTTAAAATTACTAGAAGCCCAACTTATATCTTATCACAAAGGTGATAAAAGTTATTCTTTTTTAAATGCTACTCTAATTCATGATTATGACAAATTAAATAAACTTTTCTTTCAAGTTTTAGCTAAAAAACCTGCCGAGCGTAGTAGTGATGTGGCTTCTATTTATGCAAAAGTGCCCTACCTCAATAGTTCGCTGTTTGAACCAACTGATTTAGAACACGACACCTTGTTTATCTCTAATCTTGAAGACGAAATACCCTTACCGCTACTCGCTTCTACCGTTATCAAAGATGGACAAGGCAAAAAAGAAAAAGGTACTAAAAATGCACTAAATTATTTCTTTTCGTTTCTTGATGCTTATGACTTTGCAAGTGAAGGTAGTGAAGACATTCAAGAAGACAATAAAACCTTAATCAATGCATCAGTTCTTGGATTGATTTTTGAAAAAATAAACGGCTACAAAGACGGTTCCTTTTTTACTCCTGGTTTTATTACCATGTATATGTGCAAAGAAACCATTCGGCGTGCAGTGGTTCAAAAGTTTAACGAAACTAAAAATTGGGATTGTGAAACCATTATTGACATTCACAATAAAATTACCGATACTAAAGAAGCTAATGCTATTGTTAACTCCATAAAAATTTGTGATCCTGCGGTAGGTTCCGGACATTTCTTGGTTTCAGCATTAAATGAACTCATTGTTATTAAACACGATTTGGGCATTTTGCAAGATGCTCATGGAAAAAAACTTCGCGATTATTCGGTAGAAATTGTCAATGATGAATTGATTATTGCCGATGATGATGGAATACCATTTACCTACAACCCAACCAACAAAGAAAGCCAACGCATACAAGAAACTCTTTTTAAAGAAAAAGAAACCATTATAGAAAATTGCCTTTTTGGTGTAGACATTAACCCAAATTCGGTTAAAATTTGCCGTTTGCGCTTGTGGATTGAATTACTTAAGAATGCTTTTTATAAATTCCCCTCCTCTGGAGGGGTGTCCGAAGGACGGGGTGGTGAGCTCGAAACGCTACCCAACATCGACATCAACATTAAATGTGGTAACTCGTTAGTCTCTCGTTTTGATTTAGATACCAACTTAAAGAAAGCCTTACAGCAAAGCAAATGGAACATTGAAAGCTACAAACTAGCCGTTGCCACTTATAGAAATGCCGAAAGCAAAGAACAAAAGCGCGAAATGGAACGCTTGATTGCCGATATAAAAAGAAATTTTAGAAGTGAAATAGCCATAAACGACCCAAAAAAGCTAAAACTAGAAAAGCAAAAAGGCGAATTGTTTAACTACACCCAGCAAGTAGGCCTTTTTGAACGCAGTAAAAAAGAGCAAACCGAGTGGAACAACAAAGTAAACACCCTTGCAGCCGACATAAAAACTTTAGAAACCGAAATTGAAGAAATAAAAAGCAACAAAATCTATGAAAATGCCTTTGAATGGCGTTTTGAGTTTCCAGAAGTGTTGAATGATGCTGGCGATTTTGTGGGGTTTGATGTGGTGATTGGGAATCCGCCGTATGGAGTAAATTTTACTGAAACAGAAAAAAAGTACTTAATAAACTTTGACAAAGATGTGCCTGATTATGAAATCTATATATATTTCACAACACTAGCTAAAAAAATATTAAATAGAAATAGTCATATTTCTTATATCTTTCCAAATACTTTCCTATCAACAAAATTTGGAAAAAAATATAGAGATATATTATTTGATGATGTTCAAGTATACCAAATTGTTGATTTATCAAATGATAATACTTTTGAAGATGCTTCTGTTAGAACTTGTATATTTTCATTTAGAAAAAACAATGATGATTATCAATCTGAATTCATTGGAATAAATGATAAAAACTTTTTATTAAAAAATTCATTCTCAAAGAAATTTTTATTAAAAGAATCAGAAAATTTACTCAGTCTATTTTATCAAAATAAAGATGAATTAAAGGTTATTGATAAAGTAAGAAAAAACAGAGAACTAAAGGATTACTATACTGTTTCTCAAGGATTAATCCCTTACGACAAATATAGAGGTCATGATGAATTCACTATAAAAAACAGAATATGGCATAGTGATTTTAAAAAAAATGATACTTATAAAAAAGAATTAAAAGGTGCCGATGTAGATAGATATTCATTCAAATGGAATGGTAAATTATGGATAAGTTATGGAAATTGGTTAGCTGCACCACGAGATATTAAGTTTTTTAAAGAGAAACGTATTCTAATTAGAGAAATAACCGCTGATAAATTACAAAGTACATATGTAGAAGATGAATATTATAATACACCTTCATTGATAAACATTATTGACGAATCTGGAATATTAGATTTAAAATTTTCGTTGGCAATATTAAATTCTATGTTAATTGGATGGTATCACAATAAAGTTTCACCAAAGGCTAATAAAGGTTTATTCCCTAAAATATTGATTAATGATGTTAGATTAATTCCATTGGTTGAAGTTGATAATCAAATGCAACAACCATTCACTGAAAAAGTTGACCAAATTCTATCCCTCAAAAAAGACAATCCACAAGCCGACACAAGTGCATTGGAGAGCGAAATAGATTTTATGGTTTACAAGTTGTATGCCTTAACTTATGAGGAGGTTTTGGTTGTTGAGCCAGCGTTTAGTGAGCGTATGAGTAAGGAGAAATATGAGGGTTTAAAGGTGGAGTAGAAAAATAATATAAAAATTATGAGCAATATTAAACTATTTGAAAGCAAACAGGTTCGTTCAAT
This sequence comes from Flavobacterium sp., assembly GCA_020048955.1. Taxonomy (GTDB): domain Bacteria; phylum Bacteroidota; class Bacteroidia; order Flavobacteriales; family Flavobacteriaceae; genus Flavobacterium. Next base: position 12,379 of record JAIFLT010000203.1, on the reverse strand, counting down.
ATGGAACGAAGAGCAGCAAAAATGGTATTTTTCTGTGCAAGATGTTGTGCAAATACTAACAGATAGTAGTGATGTAAAGCAATACATTAAAAAAATGCTAACTCGTGATGAGCAACTTAAAACCAACTGGGGTACAATTTGTACCCTAGTAGCAATGAAAGCTGCTAGGAAGGAAAAGAATATTCTATTTTAACCGCCGAAATCAGCAAAGCTACTTTTGGCATTGTTCCAAGTGAATATAAAAATATCAAAGGACTAACAAAATCATCTGAAAATTTGCGAGACCACATGACCGATTTAGAATTGATATTCACTATGTTGGGCGAAGCTTCTACCACCGAAATTGCAAAAAACAAAAATGCACAAGGTTTTGTAGAAAATCATAAAGCTGCCAAAGCAGGTGGAAATGTAGCAGGAAATGCCAGAAAAGAATTAGAAAAAAAATCGGGAGCTAAAATTGTAACCAACCAAAATTTTAAAGATTTAATAGAAAGTAAAAAATTAGAAGAATAAGAACAATTGTACTGCTTATCAAAAAAGCTTTGGGTTGTTGTGCCAGCGTTTAGTGAGCGTATGAGTAAGGAGGAATATGATGTTTTGGAGATTTGACAACTTTCAAAAAGTTGTCAAATCTTATCAAACAACAAATCGACCATTTAGTTTACAAGTTGTATGAGTTGATAGTGTTATAAGGTTTAAAATATAGCTATTATGAGCAAAAAAGAAAAAAATAACGATATCGTTCGTTCTTCATCGGTAGAATATTTAACATTTATTGCGTCAACTGGCGACGGTGGGGTAAATGCTATTTATCAAGAAGAAAACATTTGGTTGTCTCAAAAAATGATGGGCGAACTGTATCAAGTAGAAACGCACACTATTAATTATCATCTTAAGAAACTATTTTCTGATAGTGAAGTAGAAGAAAATGCAGTGGTTCGAAATTTTCGAATAACTGCACAAGATGGCAAAACATATAATACAAATCATTACAACCTTTCGGCTATTATTGCTGTGGGTTATAAAGTAAACTAGGAACGTTATTGCAGAGAGTATGGCATTGCGCCAAATTCCAATGACGATGGAAGACTGGGAAAATCGATTAAACAAATTTATTGAAGCAACTGACAGAAACATTCTACAAAATGCGGGCAGTGTAACGGCAGAAATTGCAAAAGCACATGCTGAAAGTGAATTTGAAAAATATCGTATCATTCAAGATCAATTATTTGAAAGCGATTTTGATAAAGAACTAAAAAAGCTAAAATCTTAACTCAACATCAAATTTACAATTTAGTTTACAAGTTGTATGAGTTAACATAAAGAGGAGGCTTTAATAGTTGAGCCAGCGTTTAGTGAGCGAATGAGTAAGGAGGAATATGAGGGTTTAAAAGTGGAGTAAAAACAAGAGCATAGAAAATAGAATAAAGATAAAAGACCAGTGGAAAAAGGCGAAATACTTATTTATCAAAATCAAGACGGCAACATCAAAATAGATGTTCGGTTGGAAGAAGAAACGGTTTGGTTAACGCAAGACCAAATGGCACAGCTTTTTGGCAAAGGCAGAAGTACCATTACAGAGCATATTGGAAATATTTTTAAAGAAGGGGAGCTAGAGGAAAAAGTGGTAAGTCGGAAATTCCGACACACCACTCCACACGGTGCAATTGCAGGAAAAACACAAGAAAAAGAAATAACACTTTACAATCTTGATGTTGTAATATCAGTAGGTTATAGAGTAAAATCACAACAAGGAACACAATTTCGTATTTGGGCTACACAGCGTTTAAAAGAATATATTGTAAAAGGTTTTGCGTTGAATGATGAGCGTTTCAAAACGGGTACTTCAATGAATTATTTTAACGAACTGCAAAACCGCATTCGTGAAATTCGCCTATCTGAAAAATTCTTTTATCAAAAAATAAAAGACATTTACACAACCAGTATCGATTATGATGCAAAAGATGAGAAAACGATACAGTTTTTTAAAGTGGTTCAAAACAAATTGCTTTGGGCTATTTCTCAAAATACGGCAGCCGAATTAGTTTATCGCAGAGTGGATGCCAGTTTGCCATTACTAGGAATGCTTTCTTATGATAAGAAAGAAGCAAAAAACATTCAAAAACAAGAGATTAGCATTGCTAAAAACTACTTGAACGAAGACGAAATGAAATTATTGGGATTGTTGGTAGAGCAATATTTAGCATTTGCAGAGGCTATGGCGCAACAACAAACGCCTATGTATATGAAAGATTGGATTGCACGCTTAGACGGTTTATTGCAATTGAATGGTAGAGAAATACTCACACATGCTGGCACAATTTCGCACCAAATGGCTTTAGAAAAATCGGAGCAAGAATTTCAAAAGTTCAAATTAGAACAAAAAGCCATTGAAAATGAACAAAGTTTGAAGGAAATAGAAGAGGATATTAAAAAACTAAAACCTTGATTGCAAAACAAATCAACAGTTGTATGCCTTAACTTATGAGGAGGCTTTGTTGTTGAGCCAGCGTTTAGTTAGCGTATGAGTAAGGAGAAATATGAGGGTTTAAAGGTGGAGTAAATAAACAATATAAAAATGAAAGAAAGTAAACTACCTATAAGAAATAGCACGGCAGAGTTTTTAATTTTTACCACACAAGCAGGTGAAAATACTATAGAAACCCGTTTTGAAGATGATGCAATCTGGATGTCTCAAAAAATGATGGCCACTCTTTTTGAAGTAGAGGTAAATACCATTAATTATCATTTAAAAGAAATTTATAAAAGCCAAGAACTTTCGGAAACGGCAACTATTCGAAAATTTCGAATAGTTCAACAAGAGGGTAAAAGACAAGTAGAACGCCTCATTGATTTTTTTCATTTAGATGCTATTATTTCTGTGGGTTATCGTGTCAATTCTATTAGAGCCACTCAATTTAGACAATGGGCAACACAAGTTTTAAGAGATTTTGCCATAAAAGGATACGTTTTAGATAAAAAACGAATGGAAAACGGCAGTTTTTTGGGCGAAGATTATTTTGAAAAACTACTCGAAGAAATTCGAGAAATAAGGCTCAGTGAAAGACGTTTCTATCAAAAAATAACCGATATATATGCAACAAGTTTAGACTACAACAAAGACGCACCTACCACGAAGGTTTTTTTTGCAAAAGTTCAAAACAAGTTACATTTTGCTATTACGGGCAAAACGGCAGCAGAACTCATTGCAGAAAGAGCTAACAGTAATCAACCCAATATGGGTCTAACAAGCTGGGATAAAAGTCCTGAAGGCAAAATTTTAAAATCTGACATTAGCATTGCTAAAAATTATTTATCAAAATCAGAATTAGAATCATTAGGCAAAATAGTTAATGCTTATTTAGACCTTGCAGAAGGGCGAGCTAAAAGGCAAATTCCTATGACTATGGAAGATTGGGCTAAGCGATTAGATGATTTTTTAATTTTTGATGATAGAGAAATATTGACCCATAGCGGAAAAATAACACACGAAAAGGCAGTTGAAATAGCAAGTTCGGAATTTGAAAAATTTAGAATTATACAAGACCAATTATTTGAAAGCGATTTTGATAAAGAAATAAAAAAACTAAAATCATGATTGAAATTCAATTAGACAATTTAGTTTACAGGTTGTATGAGTTAACGTATGACGAGGTTTTGGTTGTTGAGCCAGGGTTTAGTGAGCGAATGAGTAAGGAGGAATATGAGGGTTTAAAGGTGGATTGATAAAAAAGTTATGGCAAAATATATTGTAGTTATAGAGTTTACTAATAATATAAGATATACTGATAGTGATGGTTACATGGGTTGTACTGGGTATGTTGAGGATTTTATGATTCTTAAAGAATTAATTCTCAAAGTTTTTGGCAATCATATTTTGGCTTTGTCAACCACTTGTTATTTAATAAAATCTAATGAGACTGAAAAAGAGTTATTGGAAAGTATAAAACAACTCGTTAAATCAAGATTTGATAAAGAATTTTATGATTTTAAACATCAAGTATATGTTGCTTCAATAAATAGCTTTGAATATGCAACTTTTAGGGAAAAGAAATTGGAGTTGGAGTATATAAATAGAGATTAATCAGATTGTGAAGAGCGAAATATTGAGGTTGTAAGTTGGAGTGAAATAATTTAAAATAAATAGATGGAAAGTGTTGTTGAGATTTGTAAAGAGGTTTTGAAGACGTTAAGTAAAATGGATTATGAAAGAAAAGGCGGAAGTTCAATGGAACGACTTATTTTTCCGATTAAAATCCAAGCCAATGGAACTAAAGAAAGGGATAGAATTTCAGAACAAGAACTTCGACAGCTATTTATTGAAGAGTTTAAAGTAAAACATAAAGACTTATATTACTCAATAGAAACTCCGACTAAAAATAAGTATAGTTTCAGTAACGAAAAGAATGAAAAAAAAGTTGGAGACATAGATAATAAAGGGCAATCAGCATTGGTTGACATGTGTGTTTTTGATAAAGAAAAGAAGTCATATAAGAGAACCTTTAACATTGAATTCAAACATAAAAATGCTACCCATGATAATATTTCAAAAGACATTTTGAAATTGATGCATGAGGAAGAAAATGGAGCTTTTGTTTTGTTGTTGAAGAATACAAATACAGGAACACTTAATAATTCAGCTGAAAAAAGGTTTGGTGTTATTGATAAATTAATTGAATCAATTAACTATCATCATAACAAACAAGTACTATGGAGCGGTGATGAAACAAAGTTTATTGAACTCATAATATTATCGCTTGAAGAAAAAAAGAATGGAAAACCATTTATAATGAATCGTACAATTTTTCAAAGGGACTTGGCCGCTTTGGATAAAAGTTTAAATAAGTGGAAGAAAGAGGTTTTGGATGGAGGTAAATATAAAAGCGTTGATTTAATAGAAAATTGAAATTTTAGCAACAAGTTTGAGTAAAGATTAATAATAATTATGATAATTAAAGATAAAATACTATGGTGGCAATCATTACCAGCTATGTGGCAGGAGATTTTGCTATTGAATTATCTTATTGAAGTAAAGAGGATAGAAAAAGGACAAGGAAGATCCATTTTCCTTACCGAACCAGAAGAAAGTTATAAACGTTTGTATAATATTAAATTTAAATACAATTCATTTGATATTAATGAAGAACTAATAAACCACATCGTCAATATGGATACACTATGCTGTAATGGTTATCCCATAAAAAACCTAAAACCTATTTATGGTTTTAAATTAAAGAGATTGGCTATTTGTAAAACAAAAATTAATAAGCTTAAGAAAGTCAAGTCATTTTTAGAACTTGAAGAACTTGATGTTGATGATTGTAATATTCATAACTTAAAAGGAATTAAACAATTTAAAAACCTAAAAGTTTTCTTTGCTTGTTCGAATACAATAATAGATATATCGCCTATTTCTAATTTAAATAACCTTGAGACTTTATGGTTGGCGAATTGTGCTATACAAGATATAAGTCCAATAAAAAAGCTTAAAAATCTTAAGAAATTAAATTTACGGGATAATAAAATTGATGATATTACTGCATTGAGAGGATTGTTTAAATTAATGGATATATCACTTAGTGGCAACAAAATCAGTGACCTTGTGCCAATTTCAAAAAGAAAACAGCTTAAATCATTGAATTTAACATGTAATGAAATTTCATCACTTTCTGATTTAAAAGAATTAACTAACTTAACTTCTCTGTATGCTAACTACAATTTTATTACCTCATTAGAAGGCCTTGAAAACTTAAAAGAATTAAAATTTTTACATGTTGGAGAAAATAAAATAAGGAATTTAATCCCTTTAACTGAATGTAAAAAGCTACAAACACTTTATTGTTTCAAAAATCTAATTGAAACGATTAAACCATTATATAATCTAAGTGTTTTAAAATCTTTAAACTGTCACAGTAATTTAATTCCAGAAGCTGAAATAGATTATTTATTAAGTGTTAATAATTTATTGAAACAAGAAAACAAGAAGTGGATGATTTAATTTTAAAATTTAAATAAAAAATAAAATGGCATTATTAGATTTTGAATATTATGTTGCTCCTGATGGAACTGACCATAAAAACCTATTTGAACGTCAAATAAAGGATAAATGTCCTGAATACTTAGTGAACCTCGATGATATAGTTACTAATGGAGTTGAGATAACTCGTGAAGAGTTTTATACTTACGGGTTGTTTGAGGATTATAATCCACGCAATCCTCAATTTAGTTCTTATAAGGGATTTAGAGAAATAGCCAGTGATAGAACCAGAGAATTTGACAGTATTTTTACAATAAATAATACTATTAAATTTAATTATGGAGGAAATACAAATCAACAAATATGCTATGCAGGTTGTGGAGGAACTCTAATAATTGCCAATAAATTATTTGGATTAAATAATTCTAATTACATCAGAATACCAGAAAGAAGAGGTAGGCCTGCTTTAACAGCTCAACCAGGAGAAAATATGACTTTAGATTTTGAATACCTTTATTCAAATGGAGAGCGTTTTTTTAGGGTTGAATGTAAAGGAATGCAAGGCTTAGGCGGAAACATAACAACTAAAGCAAATTCTATTATTGGTAAAAAAAATGCTCAACCTGCTGGAGCAGGTGACATCAGTTTTGGTATCATTACACAAATACCAATAGAGCCAGATACAAGAAATGCAAAATGTATTTTGGTTGACCCTCCGACTGATGATTTAGATTTTAGCCCCAAGGATTTTTTATTTTATTCAAAATTGAGGTTTTACGCTTCAAGATTGAGTAATCTTGGAAATCCAGAATGGCTAATTCCAATAAAAGAATATATAATCAGAGAGGATAATAGTAATCAAGATATTGAAAATTATCCTTATTTTACTATCAATGGTGAAATACCATTAAAAATGATGTTTAAATTCTTATTTAAAGTTGATAATATATTTCCTTGGCCTTATTTCAGGATGTCAGATGTTTTTAGAATTAATGATTTACGAGTATTTGCTAGAGTAATTGAAACTAAAGATGGTAATTACCTTCTCTATGGTTTTACAAGAAGCATATTTGAAACTATGAACAGAGGGACTGTTCAAGATTTTATAAATTTCAAAGAGAAACCACAAGATCTTATTTGGAAAGGAGAAGTTAGGTCAATGAGATATCGTGATGAAGGATTGTTTCTTTCAGGGAATATTTCAATTTTAAGCACTGGAGAGGTTATAGGTAATTTAAATAGGCTAGAATAGTATGCTTTTAAGCTTATACAATCTGATTAATAAAAGTTCTAACGGACGAACTCCTTTAGAAGACTTTACCACAGAATGTTTTGCAGGTATTTTGCAACAACATCCTTTAGTATTAGAAACATTTACTGCTTGGTTAAAGCTACCAAAAGGTAATTACAAAGTTGATACACAAGTTAAAATTTATTCTATAAATGATGACAATTCAATAATTGATTTGTTAATAGAAAATCAAGAGGTCATTTGTATTATTGAGAATAAAGTTAATTCCAATGAAAATCATGGCCAATTAAATAAGTATGAGAGAATTTTAGATGGTAAATTAGATAAAAAAACTTATTTAAAATATTGTACTAAATATGTTGATATAAAGAAAAATAAAAATCACAATTTTTCACAATTCCGATGGCATGAATTGGCAAAACTATTAGAAAACAAACATTCAGATAACACATTAGTAATAGATTTTATACAATTTTTAAAAAGACATCAAATGACACAAGACACTTCAATTTCAACAGATACTGTAATAGCTATGAATAAGTTTTTACAAACTTATGAAGCTATGAATTTTCATATTGTTAATGCTTTACCATCATTTAAAAAACAATTCCCAAAAGGAGAAATTGTTAAAGAAGAAAGTATTGCCAAGATTAGAGAACATGATAGAATATCGCGTTCCATTCATAGAATACTTAAAGATAATTCAAAGCACTCTGAGTTAATGTTTGCAATCTATTTCGAAGAAGTAAAAATACAGACCTTAATTTGGGTTAGTATACATCATCCGTTAGTAGAAAAAATAGAAAAAAGAGCCATTGAATCTGGTATATTTAAAACTTGGAAAAATGAATGGGGCATTGGAATTTTCTTAGATTGTAAACTGTATCAATTTATAGGGAATAAAAATTCAGACCAAGAAATAAAAGAATGGTTTGAAAATAGTTTTCAGGTATTCAGAGATTTTATTGACAATAATCTTGATCTAGATTGGGATGATAAAGTATTAAAGTAAAAATCTATGAGTACTCATTTTAATATTCTTATAGATGCTTCTGGGAGCATGGGTTTACTCAAAGATAAAGATGGTAATATTGATGTAAACTATCTCTTACCTGATGGTAAAACTACACGCACAGAGTTAGTGAAAAAAATCTTAATTAATAGTATTATTCCAAAATTATCTTTTGTGGATAGTTTATCTATTTCCACATTTAGTTCAAAAGTTATTTTAAATGATTTTGGAAAACCAAAATTAAAAGCAAATCAGAAACAATATTATCCTGATTTAGATGATATTTACAAAGGTGATTATACAATTGATAATATCACTTTTTCGTTAAATAAAATTACAGTGCCATTTGATGCTGGAACACCATTAAGTTGGGCATTACAATATACAATAAACACATCAAAAAAAGACGAAATAAATATAATTGTTTTTTCTGATGGTGACGCTAGTGATGAAGTAAACTTTGATATTGTTTTCCTAAATAGAATAAGTGAAATTAAAAAGCCATGCAAAATTTATTTTATAGGTATTGCTCAAAATGAAGAGGCAAAAAGAAAATCAGAAAACTTAGCAGTAAAAACAGGTGGCTTTTATGTTAATTTAGAAGCTATTAATTATGATGAGACTGCTTTTGACAATATGCTTTTTGAGTTCAACACAACTATTATTAGTAATGAATTAAATGAAAATTTAAATACTAAACCCAAAATAGTTGAAGATGTATCTGTAACAATTGAAAATAAAATAGAATCGAATATTATTGAAGAAGTAAAAAAAGATATTACTGTTGAGGATGAGGTCATCCAAAAGGATAATGAACCACTTGACTTAAAAAAACAAGTTGAAGAAAACACAAAATCATTATAACTGATAACTTCGCAATTGGATAGCATTGTAAAACAAATTAGCTTTATAGGAAAAGAAAAGTCAAATGAAAAAGATGAATTTGAAGCTAATGAAGACGAAGAAAGAAATAGATTTATTGGTTATCAATGTGAAAAACATATTAATTCTGTTTTTATAAATAACAAATGGGAAAAAGTAAATTGGTTAAATGAAAATGCTGAGCAAAATAAACCTTATGATTTTGAAGTTACAGTAAGTGGAGTTAACTATTTTATTGAATGTAAAGGAAGTACTTCAAATTCTAAAGAGTTTTTTCTAACTAAAAATGAATGGTTGTTTTATTTAGCAAATCGCAAAAACTATAGATTGTATTTTGTGTCAGAAATAAATTCACAAAATCCAACTATACATAGAATTGAAGATTTATTAAAAGATATGGAAGAAGGCAAATTAATTCCGTGTTCAAGTGTAAATAGAAAAGTAAAAGCAGATAGAATATTGTTTCAAATAATTAATTAAAGTAATTCATGAAAAATTTTGAAGTTTTTTTTAAGAATAATCTGTTTATAGATAAACAAACTGGAAAAGCATTGCATTTTAAACCAAATGCAACTTATACGATACAAAGTGACAATGAAAATTTTTTATTAGAAGATTATTTAATTCAAAACAATACACCTTTAAACTCAAAGGATAAAATAGAAGAATTACAAAAAAAGCTAAAAAGTTTTCAACTAAAAAAAATAGCTGATGCAGGTACTGTTTTGTATTTTAGAATAGGTTTAGGTAAAATTACAGAAGAAGAATTAGAACGAGAATATCTTTTTAAATCAATTCTAGAAGAAGATTTATATATAAAAAGTAAAGACCATAAAAATTGGAATTTATGTAATTGTGTATGTAAGACTATTGAATTAGTTGAAGGTAAGTTAGGTTTCCCTTTTGAAGAAATTGAAGCAAACTCCTTAAGCGAACTTTTTGCTAATGTAGTAAGTACTTACTTCAATAAAAAAAGAGCTACTGCATGTAATGCTTTCAAGACTTTTTACTTTGAGCCAAAAGAAGAGAAACCTTCTCTATATTGGATTAAACACCAAGCTAAATTGAATATTGATAAAAAAAGAAAAGCAGTAATAATTAATACTAATTTGGGTAATTAATATGTCATTTCAACCAGAAAAAATAACACGAGAAGACGTAATTAAAGCTATAAATGATATCGAAAATGGCTTAATTGGTTATAGGAGATCAACAAAATTTGATATTCTATATCGAGGTCGTACCTACCCACCTAAAGACGTAATGCGCCAAGCTCATAAATATGCAACTGGAGTTTATGATTGGATTCCTGGTGGTGGAGAACCAACGAATAAGTATATAAAAGCACTAGGTTTTGAAGTTGTAAATAAAGACTTAGACAAATACACTTGGATAGAAACTCATTCCGATTTAGTTACCTATTTAGTAGATAACGAAAACAAGCAGGTACAATTAATTCAATTGCTTAAAGATATAGGAATAACAGGTTTTGAAGATGTAGATGTAAATGATGTGCCAATTCCATTAACCGAAATTGAACCTTTTACTTTCTTTTGTTACATATACAAACATGGTCCTGAAAAAAGATTAGACCTTTTAAAAAAATTAGCCACAAAATTAAAACTACCTATACCAAGTGATGATTTAGGTATTCCTTCAGCAAATGCACAAAAAGTTTGGTTATATCCATTTAAAAAAAATAGAAAAAATGATGAGATTCACCGATTGTGGATATTTTTTAAAAAAGCTTCCTATTTAGAATTAAATGATGAACTATTTCAAGACGTTTTAACTATAACTAATGTAGGCAAAATTAAAATTACAGAAGGCTTATTTTATTTAAATCCAATTGAGTACTTTCCTTTAAACGGCCCTACAAAACCTTATTTGAAAGAAGTATTTGGAATTGATTCTGAGTTTAATTCTTTTACTGAATATCAGAATATTTTAGAAAAAATAAGAGATAAAACTAATAAACCATTTTATCAACTTTCTTATGAAGCTTGGCAGTGGAATGATAATAGAAAAAATATTAATTATTGGATATTTCAAGGTTCACCTAAAATTTATGATGCTGTAAGTGCATTAAATAATAACGCTGTTTCCACTTGGACAGTAAGTGCACATAAAGACAAAATAAAGGAAGGTGATAAATTTATTTTGTGGTTAACTGGAGCTAATGCTGGCTGTTATGCTTTAGGAACAATAGCATCTGAAGTTGCAATGATGAAAGAGGAAGATGCAGAAATGGATTACTACCTTTCACCTACTCCACAAATAGAAAATAATAGAGTTAGAATTACTATAGACTATAATTTAACACAATCTCCAATTTTATGGGAAATGGTAAAGGAAGAAGAGGTATTCTCTGACTTCAAAGGAAGTAATCAAGGAACCAACTTTACAGCTACTAAAGAACAATACGATACTTTTTTAGACATCGCTATTCCAAAAAACAATGATTATGAAGACGTTAAAAAAATACTTGATAAAGATAAAGTAACTATATTTTTAACCATATTAAGAGATTTCGTTACTTCTGAAAATATTTCATCAAATGATGAAAGAATTAGTTTTAATGTTAGAAAAAATAGAAATAGATTAGTTTTTATTATTGGAAATAAATATGCCTTTGCCATTGAAAAAAGAAATTCTAAAACTGATTTTTGGCTAATTTCAAAAGAAGCAATTAGTGAGAAACACACCACTTTTGTAAATCAAAAAAGCGAAATAGAGGCTTATTGGAATAACATTTCAAACATTGAAAAAGCCAAGCCTTTAATAGCAAATGAATTTAATACAGAGTTAAATAGAAATTCAAAATGCCCTTACAGGAAATTTACCAACCAGGACTTCATAAATGATGTTTATCAAAATACAGAAAACATGAAAAACAAAATCACAACCGATCAATCTTCGTTAAACCAAATTCTTTTCGGACCGCCAGGAACAGGAAAAACATTTAATACTATTAACGAAGCGTTAAAAATTGTCGACCCAAGTTATTTCGAAACACATCAAAATGATAGAAAAAAATTGACTGAAAGATTCAAGGAACTATTAATTAAAAATAGTGATGAGAACAAAGGTCAAATTGGCTTTTGCACCTTTCATCAATCGTTTAGTTATGAAGATTTTGTAGAAGGTATTAAGCCAAAAACTACTGATACCAAAAATGTGTATTATGATATTGAGCCAGGTATATTTAAACGTATTTGCCAATTAGCAGATAGTTATAATAGTACGATTAAAGTAA
>JAIFLT010000042.1 GCA_020048955.1 Flavobacterium sp. | reverse complement strand
TATGGGTATACAACCAGCCAGTGTGGCAATATTAAAAACATTACCTGTTACATCGGTGTACTTTAACGGGTTGTTTACACAATAGCCATAGCGATTGTAGTTTTGCGTGTTGTAGGGATCTTGTATGTAATTATCTGCCTCCAAAAAGCGGTGCAAGGTTGGGTTATATAGTCTTGCATTCATATTGATTAAACCAACATCCTGCAAGTGCTCGTGACCCGTATAACCTCTATCAAAGAACGTCATTTGCGCAAGAGTAGTGCCAGCACCATTTTGCACTTTAGTAACTAAACCCCAAGGGTCAAATACTCGTTTTTCTACAACGCCACCAGTGGCGTTTGTAATGGCTAAGATACTACTTTGGTAATCTCTATGCAAATAAAAATAATTGTATGTTGTTCCATTACTTTTTAATACCACAGGTGCACTATAGGCAGAACCACCAATAAAAGTAAGAAACTCAACAGAAGTTGGTGTTGTAGTACTAGTAGCAGGAAATACAGCACTAATTTCCATACTTCCATCAGCACTGTAATAACGGCGTTTAGTACGTGCTAATTTATTATTTGCATTACTGCCATAATACATCACACTTCGTTGCTCATTGGCATTGTATCCAAAACTAATTTTGGTGTTTGTAGAAAGACCATTGATATTTACAGGAGCTTTAAAAGCATTGTAATTGATACTTTGTACAAGATTGGTTGAAAAATTAGTTGGTCCGTTTGGTGTATTTACAATAGAGGTGTTTTGATAAGGTTTGTTAGAAAGACCATAGTTGTAATATCCTTGTTTGTTGTTGGTAATTCTTCCACGGTCATCATAATTTTGTATATTAATAGAAATATTATCTATTTTTAGATTATCAACATAAAATAATGAGTAGGGTGCAACCGTTCCGCCACCATTGCTGCCTGGTGGACTAGCAGAATCAACGATAAACTTTAAGGTTAGTTTTGGGTTAGTTACAAAATCAGATGCGGTGTATTGAGCATCAAAAACTCCATTTTCTAGCGTACCTACAAGTACTTCGTTAGTAGAAAAAGCATCCATTGGGTCAGTTTCTACCATTACTACATTTACAATAACATTTGCAGTTCCAGTTTTTCCTGTTATAGTGGCTTTAATACGCAGTTTGTTTCCTGTAGTAACATTTATACCTGTTAATGGGCGTTGTGCAAAACCTTTATTTAAGTTAGCTTTCAAGGTGCCTGTAACGTTGCTTACAGAGCCAGTACTAGTTGCAACATCTTTTACAAATATAAAAGAATCGGTTGTGGTGTTAAAAGGAAGTGATAAAAGTGTATTTCCACTACTTTCCCAAGAAACAAGTCTATCTAATGCATCATAAGTAAAGCTGTCTTGTTGGTCGAACATGCTATTGTAACGAGAAGTTAAATTACCTAATACAGGTTCAAAAGCTGTAGTAAGTTTCATAACATCGGTAGTTCCTAACTTATGCTGAAACTGTGAAGCATAACCATACTGGTCAAAAGTATTTGTAATGCTAATTCCGTTACCCAAAGAAGCAGTCAACACATTTCCTCTGGCATCAATTGTATTAGCTTGCCACAGATTAGCAGAAGTTACATTGTCTTTAATTTGATTTTCTGCACCATTATTTGCAGAATAACTATGTTTGATAGCTTTAGTACTCGTTTTACCAAATGCAGTAGCTGTAGAGGTTTCAACATCTACTCTACTAAAAGTGTCAAAAGATAATTGTTTTGTAAAAACGGCAGTTCCAGAAGGTAACAAGTTCTGTGTTTCAACTGTTTTATACAAGCGTCTTTGTAGGTCATAAGTATATGCAAACGAACTGTTTCCATCATTTGGATTAGTAACAGTCATAGAATCTAATAGCTTGGTTGATGAACTGTAATTGTAGGTGCTTACAATGTTGGTGGCATCAGCCGCAGTCAATCCTTGTATAGATTTAGAAAGAACTCTACCCGACAATCCGTCATAAGTATAGGTAGTAAGCCCTTTGGGCGAACCTTCTGTTTTGGTTTCTCCATAAGCATTATAACTATAGGTATAAGTTCCAGAAGAAGAATCTACTAATTGCGTTTTTCTTCCCCAATTGTCATAAGACATAGAAGTTTTAATACCATCATAATCAGATTCTAAAAGGTTGCCACTTGCATCATACTTAAAAGTTATAGTACCACCAGGTGTGTCTGTGGTCGATACAACTTGTCCGTTAGCATCTATAGTTTTAGATTTACTCATTACAGAATCGTTCACTGTTACGGTCAATCCATTATAGACGGTGTTCACTATTTTACCCGTAAACGAAGTGGTTGTTATAGGTCTGCTGTAATCGTCATAAGCATAAACCGTCCATTGCGAAGGTGAACCACTTCCAAAATAAGGTTCACTAACACGGTATTTTCTACCAAAAGCATCATATTCAGTGGCAACATAAGTCCAAGTGCCGTTCAGGTTTTTACTTCCTTTTCGTATTTCTCGTGACATGATATCTTGCTCTACTATGGAGCTACTACCATCAGATACTCCAGCTACCGTAGTGTTGGTTACCGTTGTAGTATAGATGTTATTGGCTCTGTTGTAGGCATAATTGGTTTTTAAATTTAAAGTATTGTCGGTTACACTTGTTCGTTTACCCCAATTATCATAAACACTTGTGCTAGTTTGATTGAACGGATTTTTGGCAACTAATACAGTTCCATAAAGCGGATGAAAGCTAACATTGGTACTTACTAAATTTTCTGGGTCGGTAACAGTACTAATAAATCGGTTGGTTGCATCATACGTATAAGCTATTTTTCTAGCTACAACATCATTAACGCCAGCCGTAGTTCCTGTGGCACTCATTTCCTTATCTTTCAACAATCCGTTTGGATAGTAGCTCATCGTTTCAACCAAAGTTACAGGGTCTAAAGTTGTAGTACTACCGTTGGCATAGACATTACTGTATTTATGCCAAACATTACCATTTACATAATCTAGGGTTTGCATTGATTTTTTTACATCACCATAGGCAGAGGTAGTAGTGGTTACTTTATTTGGACGACCTATATAATAATTACTTCCTGCACCAAAACTTGGGGCATCATAAATTGTTTCTGTACTAGTTGAAGATTGCAGAGTGTTTCCTAATAAGGATTTAGTTGTTACACTTGTTGGTAGATTATACGCATCATAACTATTATAAACAGTTTCTTTAACAATACCAGTCAAATAATCGGTAGATTTTTGACTTTGTAATAATAGGGAGTAAGGAACTACACCAGGTGCAGAGGCTGTAAAAGTATTCTCTGATTTACTCATTATTCCAGTCGATAAATTCGTTGGAAACGCAAAATTTGCGGTACTTGGATATAAAGTATAATTAAGTTTTGTTGCTCCTCTTAGCAATGGGTCTATTTCGGTTACTGTCCAAACTTTTTTATCACCAAGTGAGTTATACCAAGCACTACGTGCCGATTTTTTAAAACCAATACTCCCAACACCATCCAATTTTACAACATAACCGTGGTACTTGAAGTCTTGTGATTTTGTGACTCCCAAAGTTGTATTGGTTAATTTACTAACTAGTTTATTGCTTGGTATTTGTTTGACCTCTAGTAATGGATAGTCAACAGAATTAGTAGAAGAATAAAAATCAGAAGCAACACCCAAGCCACCATTAAAAGAACTGCTTTTCATTGGTTTATACGTGATTTCATCAACAATAGCTCCGCCAGATTGCGTTACTTTTATCAATGAATTTTCAAGAGTTATATTTTTTGCAAATTCAACATAGGTAATTAATTTAGCAAAACTATCACTTCCGTGATAACGTATCATTAGCATATCACTTGTTAAACCTTTGTATTTAACATCGGCTACAAAAGGAATAGGAAAACTATTATCATCACTTACATGAGTACTAGGAGAGTTATAGTTATTATAGAAACTTAATGCTCCTGCTTGATTATTACCAATATTGTTTATGTATGAAGATAAAGACCAGCGTGATTTTCTATCGGTAGGGTCAAAAAAAGCACCTGAGTCATAGACACCAAGTATTGCTTTTACTAAATCGGTTTTTCCATCTTTATTGATATCAAGTGAATAAAAAGTATAGTAGTCATCACCAACTTTCTTAATATAGTCCGTAATGATATAAGATTGTTTGGTAAAAAAGTTTCCTCCGGTAGGATTGGGATTACCATAATAAATATTCCATAATGCGCTATCAGTGCAAACAACTGCTGGTATTGTGATATTAGCAAAGGTAAAAGCTGGTTTTGGTATGCAATCACCACTTGCTTGTGGTATCATTACATCTGGTTTTCCGTCACCATTATAATCACCAAACAAAAAAGGTTTTTCGGTTGCAAAACTATCAAAAACACCTTCGCCTATAATTTCTAGTTCAATCCATGGAGCTGTTAGAAGTTGTTTAAAACTAAAAATTTTATAATAAGAATCGGAAAGAACCATGATATCAGCTTTTCCATCAGAATTAAAATCCATTACATATTTCTTTTTACCAAACAGTAAGTTTCCATTAGATATAATACAATTTCCAGGTGTGTTTATTATAGTAGATACATTTGGGTTTAGATCAAACAGTCTAACTTCTTTAAAAGATGTACTAGTATAATCAATCCATTGACATTGATCTTCTTCGTTAGGTACTGGTAGTCTATTACCAATCACTGGTACAGGATGTCCATAATGAGTTTGCTCGTCATGAGTAAAAATTAAAACTTCAGACAGTCCATCGCCATTAAAATCACCTTCTAAGTATTCATTAGATTTTGTAACAATACTTGGTGGCATTACATAAAGAGAGTCCGAAGGACAAGAGTTAGTATAGGTATGCTCATTATTAATTGATATGTTTTTTGTATAGTTTAAAGCTACATTGGTTGCATTAGCTAAATTATAAACTTTAAAGGCAATACTATTCATAGTCTCATCAGCATGCACAATAGATTGAGCTTGGTTTAGCTTATTATTTGACAAAGTTGTAGCTGCAAATTTTTGTCTAGATGGAGCTGAAAAGGGCAGTGTTGCTTTTGTAGAGTTATTTGTAAATAAATTGGTGTATAAATTACTACTCTCAATGATGTCCATTTTTCCATCGCCATCAAAATCTCCAGTTATTTGAATACCATCATTTATATTAAAACTATCCGAATAAACTCCTGTTGTTTCATTAACAACATCAGTTGTACTATTATATTCAAACAAAACGGGGTTGGCTTCTTCACCAGCACCATTAAATTCTTGAATTTTTGTAATACGTTGATAGCCTAATTGCGCATCGGCGGTATGTGTTAAACGATATTCTTTAAACAAAGCGCTATTTGTAAAAACCTTAATATTATTAAGTAATTCTGGTTTTTCAAGTAATACACCTTTAAAATAAGCACTTTCTGTTCTTGCTGCGGTGGTATATGTAAATTTAATGTAATTTAAAGGAGTATGATTACTATTGATATTGGCACTGAATTGAATAGTATCAATACATAGACTTTTGTTTAATGGTTTACTGTAATTGTAAACCATAAAGTTTCCATTGGTATCTTCATACCTTACAATATAATAGGCTGATAAATCAGTGGCATTCATACCGCCATAATTTCCATACCAAGATCGTGAACCATCGGGTGAGGTAACAATAAAATAAGTAGAATTCCCTGTTCCTTTTAATTCAATCTTTGAATTACTTTGTACTTCGGTTTCATAAATAGAACCATCTTGCCAGTAGGTGCTTCCTGGTTTTACAATTAGTCTTTGTCCATCAAGTGCTAATTTATCATTATCATCAAAGTCAACACCATCTCTATAACCATCAATATCTTTTCGAGTAGCAATTCTACTAATGTAGGAGATACTGTTTATATTCCAACCTTGTCCTGCTACACCGTCTGTTTGCCCACTTGAATAAACTATATCAATTTTTGGGCCTATATTGCTAATACTAGGAGGCATAGCAATTGGTAAGATGTAGGCAGCTTGTCCAGATCCAGTGACTTCTAATTTACCTTGTGTGTCGTGATAATTTTGCGCAAAGGTAAAATTTGTAATTAATAGCGTTGTAATAATTTTTAACAATCTCATAGTAATTATTGTTTGATGATTTTAAAAGTTTTTTGTTCTCCATTGCTATATAAAAACGTTACTAAATAGATACCTTGTGGGTAGCTATCAAAAGTCAATGTGTAGTTATTAACGTTGTTCAGTTCTTTATAATTTTTAAGTAATACACCTTCCAAATTAAAAATAGTAATACTAGACAAAGTATTTTCGTCAATAACTTCCCACTCCATGTATAACTCACTTTTTACTGGGTTAGGAAAGTATTTTACATCTTTATATATTGGATTATTTAATAAAGTTGAATCTGTTGCCATTCTACTTGCTGCAATGATATTTATTTCAACAAAGACATTAGTTTGATTTCCAGCAGGGTCGTAGCTAAAAAGTGTTTGCTGTCCGAAGGATAAGGATGTAATGAATAAAAATAAAAATAAAGTTTTGTTTTTCATAATGTATTTGGTTGTGGTTTTTGATAAAAAAAAGGTGTGGTACTTCATCTATCGTCGTTGAGGTATTGGAAGACCCGTGTACAGATAAACAAAGCCCACACCATGGCATGGGCAAAGTTTAATCCTTGTACACTAGAATTTTCCAATTTTCAACGACAAGAATAAAGCAATGCTTTATATTTTTTAATAAGGTAAGAACGTCTTAAAATTATGTTAACAAACTTAAAAAAATATTTTATAAAAACTTAAAAAAAGTTAATTATTTTAACGAGATGATTTAATTACATAAATTTATATAGTGTTGCTATTTTTTAGACAACTTTAAAACGGCTTTTTATGCCTTCATTTACCCAATAAGCTGCGCAAAAAGGTCTTCTTTCTCGTTTAAATAATGAAATTCAAATCCTTTTTCTTTCATTTTGGTTTGTATAGGCATAATGTCGGTTTTGTTTTTGAGTTCTAAACCCACTATAACGGGCCCCGATTCTTTGTTGTTTTTTTGTTTAAACTGAAAATAGGTAATGTCGTCGTCGTTGCCCAAAATGTCGTTTACAAATTCTTTGAGCGCTCCGGGACGTTGTGGAAACTGAATTAAGAAATAGTGTTTGAGACCCTCATAGAGCAAAGAGCGTTCTTTTATTTCGGCGGTGCGTTCTATGTCGTTGTTGCTGCCACTAACAATGCACACAATGTTTTTGCCTTTTATATTGTCTTTATAAAAATCTAGGGCTGCAATGGTGAGTGCTCCTGCGGGTTCTACTACCATAGCTTCTTCGTTATAAAGTTGCAAAATGGTAGAGCATACTTTTCCTTCGGGAACAAGAATAATATCGTCTAGGTTTTGTTTGCAAATAGAAAAATTGAGATGCCCCACTTGTTTAACGGCGGCACCGTCAACAAATTTGTCAATGGTTTCTAAACGTGTATTTGTGCCATTTTCAATAGCCGTTTTCATTGATGGAGCTCCAAGAGGTTCCACACCAATTATTTTTGTGTGTGGACTCATTTCTTTAAAAACGGTGGACAAGCCCGATGCTAAACCGCCACCACCTATGGGTACAAAGACATAGTCTATGGGGGTTGTTGCGTCTTTTAAAATTTCTAGTCCCACGGTTCCTTGTCCGGCTATTACTTTAGCATCGTCAAACGGATGAATAAAAATTTTGTTTTCTAAGGTGCAAATTTCTACTGCGGTGCTATAAGCATCGTCAAAAGTGTCGCCGGTTAACACCACTTCTACAAATTCTTTTCCAAATAGTTTTACTTGTTTTATTTTTTGTTTGGGCGTTGTTTTGGGCATAAATATTTTGCCGTTTACTTGCAATAAATGACACGAATAAGCCACTCCTTGTGCATGATTTCCGGCACTGGCACACACAATGCCTTGTTTTTTTTCTGATTCACTAAGGGAACTCATTTTATTATATGCACCCCTAATTTTATAAGACCTAACCACTTGTAAATCTTCGCGTTTGAGATAAACGTCCGCTTCAAATTCGTGCGATAAGTTGCGACTCAATAGCAAAGGCGTAGGAAAAACAACGTCTTTAAATTTTGCTTGTGCTTCTAGTACTTCGTTGTAAATATTCATTTTAAAAACTGTTGTTGTTGATTTACGATTTTGCGTTAGGGATTGTAGTGGAGCTCTCCCGATTTTTCATCGGGAAGCGGGAACGAAAAGCCCGACCCGCCGCGGCGGGGAACGCCCAAATTATACCAATATTATTTATAAAATAGTCCAAAAGTTTATGGTATAATGCCGATATAGTATGAAAATAGTCCAATTTTATTGGACTACATTGAATACATAATCGGTATTAAAAATATATTATGCTACAATTTTTTTCATGGCGGTCATGGCAGCTCTCAGTTGGGCCCCACAAATTTCTATGGAATGATTTCTAATGGCGGCATTTATTTTAACCAGTTCAAAGTTGTCAATACTACCATGATGGGTGCTATTATAGTTTTTACCTATTAAATGGGTGTCAATTTTTTTCATAAAATCAGCTAAAAGGGGTTTGCAAGCATGATCAAACAAGTAGCAACCATATTCGGCAGTGTCAGATATTACTCTATTCATTTCAAATAATTTTTTTCGAGCAATGGTATTAGCAATTAGAGGTGCTTCGTGCAGCGATTCATAATAGGCCGATTCGTTTTTAATGCCCGATAGTGTCATGGTTTCATAAGCTAATTCTACGCCTGCTTTTACAAATGCCACCATTAGAGTTGCATGATCAAAATAGTCTTGCTCGCTTATTTCTATAGTTGCAGCGGTGGTTTTTTCAAAATTAGTTTCTCCGGTTGCGGCTCTCCAGTTTAATAAATTAGCATCGCCATTAGCCCAGTCTTTCATCATGGTTTCTGAAAAATGCCCCGACAAAATATCGTCTATATGTTTGTTAAACAAAGGTGTCATGAGGTGTTTTAATTCGTCGGCTAGTTTATAAGCTTCTATTTTTGCAGGGTTAGACAATCTGTCCATCATGTTTGTAATGCCGCCAATTTTGAGTGCTTCCGTAATTACTTCCCAGCCATATTGTACTAATTTTGAGGCATAGCCAGCGTCTATTCCTTTTTCTACCATTTTGTCAAAACACAAAATAGACCCTGTTTGTAGTAATCCACACAAAATGGTTTGTTCGCCCATTAAATCTGATTTTACTTCGGCTACAAAAGACGATAATAACACGCCAGCTTTGTGACCACCCGTTGCCACACAATAGGCTTTTGCAATTTCTAAACCATCGCCATGCAAATCATTTTCGGCATGCACGGCAATGAGTGTGGGCACGCCAAATCCACGAAGATATTCGGCTCTAACCTCTGAAGCTGGCGATTTTGGAGCTATCATGATAACGGTGATGTCTTCTCTAATTTTTGTTCCTTCTTCTACAATATTGAACCCATGCGAATAAGAAAGACAGGCACCTTTTTTCATTAAAGGAACTATTTTATTTATAACCGCTGTGTGTTGCTTATCAGGAGCTAAATTAGAAACTAAATCTGCCGATGGAATCATTTCTTCAAACGTGCCCACTTCAAAACCGTTTTCGGTTGCGTTTATAAACGAAGCTCTTTTTGCGTCTATAGCTTCTTTTCTAAGGGCATAAGCCACGTGCAAACCACTATCGCGCATGTTTAAACCCTGAGCCAAACCTTGAGCGCCACAACCTATAATTACTATTTTTTTTCCTTTTAATTTTTCTACTCCATTTATAAATGCAGTGGTTTCCATAAAATCGCATTTGCCCAGTTCTTGAACTTTTAATCGATGCGGTAATGAGTTAAAATAATTTGACATGTTTATATTTTTTAATAATTTATAGTTTAGCCTCTTTTGTTATGAAGCATATTTTTTTTTGAAGCTAATCCAGCTATGCGTTTCAATCTTTTTTAGAAAAATGCGTTTTTGTAATTTATAAAAAGAGCTTCTAGGGTCGCTTTTTTATAAAAACAAAAACCAGCATTTTTCTAAAAAAGGATTTCCACTACTATCTGGGCTAGGGCATTTTCTATTTAATCTTCCAACTCCCATCTTCCAACTCCCAACATCCAACATCCAACTTCCATCACCCTCACATCTGAAATATCTTGCTTTTCAAACTCAAAAATTCGTTATTGATGGGCGATTTTCGGGGGTCGTTTTTTTCCATGTTTAATACTTTTTTGTGTACTCCATCGCTCGATTTGATGATGGCAATTCTAGAACTTCTCACAAATTCTATTAAACCATATTTATCTAATTCTTTGAGCAAATTGTTAATTTCTTCATTCTGACCTGTGGCTTCAAAAACGGTATAATCTTCTCTAATAACCACCACATTTGCACCATATTCTCTCAATAGACGTTCTACTTTAACTTCTTTCATGATTACTGATGTGGGCACTTTGTATAGTGCCATTTGTTGCCAAATTATTTCGTCGTTTGTGTTGCTAAACACTTTAAAAACATCAACAATTTTTTCTATTTGACGCACTAAATTTTTAACCACATCTTGTGTTTCATTAACCACAATTGTAAAACGGTAAATGTTTTCTATTTCGCTGGGCGATGAATTAAAACTTTCTAAACTAATTTTTCTTCTAGAAAAAATAATAGAAATTTTATTTAATAATCCCACTTGATTTTCGGTGTAAACGGATAAGGTATGTTCTTGTTTCATATAAGCCCCCTAACCCGCTGTGGCGGGGAATTCCTATTAGGAGTAGATAGGTTTTTATTTATTGTTGTTTAGCTTAATTATTTTAATTTGAAAGTTATAAGCCTATATTTCTTCTTTACTCAATACAATTTCGGCAACTCCTTTTCCTTGTGGCACCATCGGAAAAACATTGTCTTCGTGTTTTACGGCAATTTCTAGTAAATAAGACTCTGGATAGTCTAGCATTTCTTGAAGACTGGATTTGAGTTCTTCTCTCAGTGCTATTTGTTTTCCTTTTATGGAATAGGCCTCGGCTACTTTTACAAAATTGGGGCTTTGAATATCGGTAAACGAATAGCGTTTTTCATGAAACAGTTCTTGCCATTGACGCACCATGCCAAGAAAACTATTGTTTAAAATCAGTATTTTTACATTAGGTTTAAATTGCATAATGGTTCCCAGTTCTTGAATGTTCATTTGGGCACCACCATCGCCCATAATGGCAACCACTTGTCTATGTGGAGCGCCCAGTTTTGCTCCAATAGCTGCTGGAAGTGCAAACCCCATAGTGCCAAGTCCGCCACTGGTGATGTTGCTTCTAGATTGTGTTTGTTTAGCATATCGGCACGCAATCATTTGGTGTTGTCCCACATCAGTAACAATTACTGCTTCGCCATTAGTTAGTTCGTTTAAAACCTGAAGCACTTCGCCCATTGTGAGTTTGCCTTCTTTTGGGTGGAGTTCTTTTTCAATGAGCAAGGTTGTTTCTTTTTCTAATCGAACATGAAACTCATTTAGCCAAGCGGTATGCGTTTTTTCTTCAACTAAGTTTGTTAAAAGGGGCAGTGTTTCTTTGCAATTTCCCCAAATGCCAATGGTGGCTTTAACATTTTTATCAATTTCGGCTGGGTCAATGTCTAAATGAATAATTTGGGCTTGTTTGGCATATTTGTCTAATCTACCTGTAACTCTATCGTCAAAACGCATGCCCACAGCAATTAAAACATCACATTCGTTAGTTAAATAATTAGGCGCATAGTTTCCGTGCATGCCCAGCATTCCCACGCTCAACGGATGATCGGTTGGTATGGCACTCATTCCCATTATGGTCCATGCTGTGGGGATTCCTGTTTTTTCAATGAAATTTAGAAATTCTTTTTCAGCATTTCCTAAAATTACCCCTTGACCAAAAATGATGAAGGGTTTTTTAGCTTGATTGATAAGTGCGGCCGCTTGTTCTATATATTCGTTTCTAACAATGGGTTCGGGTCTATAACTTCTTATATGAATGCACTTTCTATATCCTTTGTATTCAAATAATTGCAATTGGGCGTTTTTTGTAATGTCTATTAGAACAGGTCCTGGTCTGCCCGTTTTTGCAATAAAAAATGCTTTTGCAATAATTTCTGGAATTTCGTTTGCATCGGTAACCTGATAATTCCATTTGGTAACCGGCATGGTAATGTTGATAATGTCTGTTTCTTGAAAAGCATCAGTACCTAAAAGATGAGCAAATACCTGACCTGTTATACAAACTAAGGGTGTAGAATCTATTTGAGCATCGGCTAAACCGGTTACTAAGTTAGTAGCACCAGGACCACTTGTGGCAAAAACCACTCCTGTTTGTCCACTTACTCGAGCAAATCCTTGTGCCGCATGAATGGCACCTTGTTCGTGCCTTACTAAAATGTGGTTTAAAGATTCTTTAAAATCATAAAGAGCATCATAAATGGGCATAATGGCACCACCTGGATAACCAAAAATGGTTTTTACATCTTCCGATAAAAGGGCATCAATAAGAGCAAGACTTCCAGAGGTAGTGTGTGTTAGCCCCCTAACCCCCGAAGGAGGAAATGTTTGCGTTGGTTTTGTACTTAAATTATTCATAATATTTTTTTTAATAAAATAGGTATTAATTTTTCTTAATTCACTACTATTGATCCGTTACGCAACCTTCAGAAGCATCTGTTACTAATTTTAAATATTTGTAAAGTACCCCATGGGTAACCTTTGGTTTTGGTGGTGTAAATAATTTTTTTCTGTTTTCTAATTCTAAGTCAGATATTGCTAAATGAATGGTATTGTTTGCAGCATCTAGTTCAATTAAATCGCCCTCTTTTACAAGAGCAATGGTGCCTCCATCATAAGCTTCGGGCGAAATATGACCCACTACAAAACCGTGAGTTCCGCCACTAAAACGACCGTCGGTTATCAGGGCAACGCTTTTTCCTAATCCTGCGCCAATGATTGCCGAGGTGGGCTTTAACATTTCGGGCATTCCGGGACCACCTTTTGGTCCTACATATCGAATAACAACAACATCGCCTGCCTGAATTTTTTTATCTTCAATTCCTTTTATTAATTCTTTTTCGCCATCAAAAACTTTAGCCGGACCCGAAAATGTTTCACCTTCTTTTCCGGTTATTTTTGCAACAGATCCTTTAGTAGCTAAATTGCCATATAAAATTTGGATGTGTCCTGTTTTTTTTATGGGTTCTTCTATGGGTCTAATGATGTTTTGAGACTTAAAATCAATTTCTTTTACATTTTCTAGATTTTCGGCAAGGGTTTTTCCAGTAACGGTTAGACAATCTCCATGAAGCATACCCACGGACAATAGGTATTTTAAAACCATGGGAACACCTCCCTTTTCATGAAGGTTTTGCATGAGGTAATTGCCACCTGGCTTAAAATCGGCTATGAGTGGTGTTGTATTGCTTATTCGTTGAAAATCGTCTTGTGTAATGGTTACTCCAACACTTTTTGCCATGGCAATAATGTGCAAAACGGCATTAGTGCTGCCACCCAGTGCAATTAGAGTAGTTATGGCATTTTCAAACGCTTTAAAAGTCATGATATCTTTTGGGCAGATGTTTTTTTCTAACAACAATTTAATATAGTGGGCTACTTGTTTACATTCTTCCATTTTTTCTTGAGAAACGGCAGGGTTTGAACTAGAGTAGGGCAAACTCATTCCTAATGCTTCAATAGCAATAGCCATAGTATTTGCGGTGTACATGCCACCACACGCACCAGCCCCTGGACACGAATTTTTGATAATTCCTTTAAACTCTTCGTCTGTTATTTTTCCAGCTATTTTTTCGCCTAAAGCTTCAAATGCCGACACAATGTTTAAATCTTTTCCTTGATATTTTCCGGGTGCAATGGTGCCACCATATACCATTATTGAGGGACGGTTTAATCTACCCATAGCAATTATGGAACCGGGCATGTTTTTGTCGCAACCTGGTATAGCTACTACGGCATCATAATAATGCCCATCAACCACGCTTTCAATACTATCGGCAATAATTTCTCTGCTCACTAGGGAGTATCTCATGCCATCGGTTCCGTTTGTAATGCCATCACTAATACCTATGGTGTTAAAGATAAGCCCCACCATGTCAGTTTGATTGATTTCTTTTTTTATCAACGATGCTAAATGATTGAGGTGCATGTTGCAGGTGTTGCCATCATATCCCATTGATGCAATGCCCACAAATGGCTGGGCTAATTGGGTTTCGTTTAGACCTATTCCATAGAGCATGGCTTGAGCTGCGGGCTGTGTGGGGTCTTGTGTTACTGTTTTGCTATGTTTGTTGAGTTCCATTTTTGGATATTTGAGATTATAATTCTTTTTCTAGAACTAAATTTTTATAAGCGGTTTGTAATTTTTTTCCGAGACTATTATCCCAATGCACCGGAAATGTAATTGAATTTATAGAATTGACGCCTATTATTTCGGCAGCTGTTCCACATAGAAAAGCACTATCTGCAGTTGTTAATGCTTGGGGTTTAAATTTTCCTTCGGTTACTTTTATATGTAGTTTATTGCAAAGTTGCAAAACTGTTTCGCGAGTAATACCGGGTAAAATATTTCCTTTTTCAGGGGTAAATAGCTCACCGTTTTTCTCAAAGAAAAGATTAGAACCAGGACCTTCGGCTAAGTAGCCATCAGAATCTAAAAGCAATGCTTCATCAAATCCGTTTTCTTTTGCTTCTACAGATGCTAAGATAGAATTTACATAATGCCCACATACTTTTGCTTCAATTTTTGTTGATCTGGGATGCGGTCTGCAATAAGAAGATTCAAAAAGATTGAGTAGTTTGTCTCCTAGATAAGCACCCCATTCCCAAGCACAAATCATTATATATACTTCATTAGGTTTTGTTATACCCATGTTTGGGCTGCAATAAATGAGGGGTCTGATGTAAGCGTTTTCAAAATGGTTTTGCTTAAGAAGTTCATAAGACGCATTAATAAGTTCTTCAATAGAATAATTAAAAGGGATATGAATCATTTCTGCCGATTTTTTTAGTCTTAAAAAATGTTCTTCGGCTTTAAAAATTTTGGTTCCGTTTTCGGTTTTATAAGCTCTAATGCCTTCAAAAACGCCATATCCATAATGAAGGGTTTGCGAATACAAATCTATTGTGGTTGAAGAAGCTTTTTTAAAAATGCCATCACTGTATAGTATTGTTGATTCGGTTATGTAAGGATTTGAATTTGTGTTCATAGTTTTGTAATAAGTGCTTAAATTATAATTTTTATTTATGTGTATAATTGTTGTGTTTTTGTTGTTAAATTATTTATTGCTAATAGATTTGTTATAAAACAAAATAACCTCCTTAAAATAGGAGGTTATTTGTATAATTTAGGTACAATTATCTCCTATCCACTATATGGAATAATAATAGAGACAATAATAATTACCGCTTTTTGCATTTTTTTTTAATTTTTACAAATGTAGCACTTTTATTAAAATGATGTTAATTTATTTTAATAATCCACAAATTTTTATTGATTTTTCAATATTTTTACTTATATCTACAAATAATTAGAAATTTTTGAATAATAATTGATATTTATTTCATTTTTGGTGGATATTGAGCTAAAATTTTATCTACAAATTCTTTGATTCTGAAGTCTTTCTTTTCGGTGTCTTTGGTTAAATAGCCGTTTCCTTCGCCTTGCCAAACTAATTCTTTGGTTTTGGCATCGATAAGGTCAATGAATAAAGTGCCTTCGGGAGTTCTTGAAACGTTGGTATAGCTCATGCCCATTCCCCACCACGGATTCCAACCCCAGCCAAATCCGTTGTTGTTGTAGATGTCGATACGCTCCGTTTCTTTGGTAAAAATACTGATTAGCAAATCGGGAGTTTCACTTTTAGTAAAACCTTTTGTCACTAATGCTTCATCAATGGAGCGCAAAATTCGTTTTTTATCCAAATCAGAAATTTCTACTTTATCTATGGCGTTTTTTGAATACGCATAGGTTTTGTAGCTTTCGAAATTGGCTTTTTTGTCGTAATCGGCGTTTACTTGCACCGAACTGCACGAGGACAGTGATAGAACAACAAGTACTAAAAATAACTGTAGTGTTTTCATTTTGTTTTTATTTTAGTTTTAGGTTCTAAGTTTAATATTTCAAGTTTGTTCTAAAACTAATTTGAAACATTAAACTTGAAACAAATTTTCATCTACTATATTAGGGATGGTTACTTTTAATAAAGGTTGCGTTGCCATCGCTCTTTTTATTGCAAAAATCGCTCCTTCATTTCGTGCCCAACTTCTTCTTGAAATCCCGTTGTTCACATCCCAAAAAAGCATTGATTCTAAGCGTCTTGATGCTTCTTTTGTTCCATCAAGAACCATGCCAAAGCCGCCATTTATAACCTCGCCCCAACCCAC
>JAIFLT010000160.1 GCA_020048955.1 Flavobacterium sp. | reverse complement strand
TTATAACTCGTAACCCGAAACTCGCAACCCGAAATAAATTTTATTTTTTCCAATCCTCAATCCAATTTGCTACAACGCCACACCATTCATCGTCGTCATTCATACATGGAATTGCCATGAATTCTTCTCCGCCATGGTGTAAAAATTGTTCGTTAGCTTCCATTGCGATTTCTTCTAACGTTTCTAAACAATCAGCTACAAAAGCTGGCGTTACAACCGCTAATTTCTTTATGCCTTGCTCGGGCATTTTATTAACTTCTACATCGGTATAAGGCGTTAACCATTTGTCACCTGCTAATCGAGATTGGAAGGTTTGGCTGTATTTTCCTTCTGGAATTCCTAATAATTTTACAACTTGTTTTGTAGTTTCATAACATTGATGACTGTAACAAAATTCGTGAGCTGGCGTTGGCGTATTACAACAAGTTCTGTCCATTTTACAATGCGATTTAGTAACATCAGTTTTACGAATATGACGCTTCGGAATTCCGTGATACGAAAACAACAAATGGTCATAATCAAATCCTTCCAAATGGTTTTTAATGGAATTGGCTAACGCCTTGATGTAATCGGGTTTATTATAAAAAGCAGGAACAATGGTAAACTTCATTTCGGGAAAATACTTTTGGCGCAATTCTTCTGCTAAAACCAAAATCGTTGTTGTCGATGCCATAGCATGCTGCGGATATAAAGGTAAAAGCATTACTTCGGTTACGCCTTTATCTTTCAATTCTTGCAACCCTTTTTGAATGGTAATAGTTCCGTAGCGCATTGCTAATGCCACAGGAATATCTACTAACGATTGCACTTTTTTGTGCATTTTTTTTGAAATTACAATCAAGGGCGAGCCTTCATCTGTCCATATTCTGGCGTAAGCTTCAGCCGATTTTTTTGGTCGTGTTTGCAAAATGATACCTCTAACTAATAAGGCACGCAATAAAAACGGAACGTCAATTACGTATTTATCCATTAAAAATTCATCTAAATACGGCTTAACATCTTTAGCTGTTGGACTTTCTGGTGAACCTAAATTTACTAATAATACTCCTTTCATTGTTGTAATTTTTTATAAATTATTCCATTAATTTTTTTAAAGTTGTTGCATCTGGCAATATTCCATCAAACTCTTTTGGAAGTTCATGTGCTGTTTTAAAGGTTGAAACCCCCATAGCTTTATTAATATCTCTAAAGGAAAATTCAACTACTTTATTGTTTTTTTCTTTGCACAAGATAATTCCAATAGATGGGTTTTCGTGAGGTAATTTTACCATTTCATCTAGTGCAGAAAGATAAAAATTCATTTTTCCAAGATATTCCGGAATGAACTTACCTTTTTTTAAGTCAAAAGCAACCAAACATTGTAATTTTCTATTGTAAAATAATAAATCTACAAAGTATTCTGATTCATCTAAAATAAATCGATATTGATTGGTAATAAATGCAAAATCTGTTCCCAACGAAAGCAAAAATTTCTTGATATTTCGAACAATTTCATTTTCTATTAATCGTTCATTTTCTTCTTCGGGATCTTCAATATTTACAAAATCTAACAAGTATTCATCTTTAAATGATAAAAGAGCTTTTACTCTTAATTCATCTTTTGTAATTGTTTTAGTAAAATTATTGGGTAAAGTTCCTTGTAGTTGAAATAAATTTGATTTTAAGTGATAACTCAAAGTACTTACGCTCCAAAATTCAACAGCTGTTTTTTGAATATAAAATACTTTTTCTTCAAAAGTGGTTGTCTTTGAAATTATTTCAAGATGATGCGTAAACCCTACTTGTTGAAAATAAATTACAAATTCGTTCGTTACTAACGAACCAATTATAACAAACTGATTTTCTGATTTTTGCATTTCGTTCGTTACTAACGAGCTAATTGAAAAATGAGTTGACCAATAGTCATAAAAAAGTTTCATTTTTTTGATATTGGATGGCGAAAAACCTCTTAATCCAGGTAATTCATTTTGTAAATCATTGGAAATTGTTTCTAAAACTTTTGAGCCCCATTTTTCTTGAAGTGTTTTATTAGAAATTAATTTTCCGATTCTAAAATACAAAGCCAACATCTCTTTATTAGCTAGAATTGCAACCCGATATCGACTTGCTAAAATAGCAGATTTCAATTGCTAAATTCATTGCGTAAAAGTAACTAATCTACTTTTTTAAGATTTTATGTTTATGTTTTTTTTATCGATTGTTTGATATAAGAAATTTATTTACTTTGATATTTATTGAATATCTTTTCTAATTCTAAATTTGCGATTCCGCCACTTTTTTGAATTCTTTTCTTTTCGTTATCTTCACCTATTAAATAATACATTTCACATCCAAAGCAGATTTTTAAAACACCAACGATTTTATTAGATTTTTTCAAAATTAAAATATTTCTATAATCGGGCGAACATGCAGTTGTATATGTTTCAGTGAAAGTTTCGTCGTTGAATAATTCTTTGAATGAATTTATATCAGATTTAGAAACTTTATTAACTATGAATTTTGTAGAATTCAACTCAGAATAAAATAGTGAGTCTTCAAGTTTTTGAGGAAAATCACCTTCTATTATTTTAATGTAATTTGTATCAGATTTTTCATTCAGTCTATTATGAAATTTGGAATAATAATTTTTATCAGCCGAATAATATACAATTGTATCAAAGTTCGAAAAAAATGGTTCCTTTTTACAAGAAGTAAAACATATTTTTACAAGAAGTAAAACATAAAATAAACACAAATAACACTATAACTTTTCTCATTATGTATTTGGATTTATCGACATCAAGTATTTCTTAGGCGTAGTTGCAAATTTTTTCTTGAACGCAGCAATAAAATGACTTCCGGTGCTGTAACCAATTTTAAGTCCAACTTCATTTACATTATAGGAACCACTGTCTAATAATTGTCGTGCGTAATCCATTTTATAATCAAATAGAAATCCGTAAACCGTATCGCCATAAATTTGTTTGAAACCCATTTTAAGCCTTTTCAAACTCAATCCAACTTGTTCAGCTAATTCCTCCAAACCTGGTGGTTCAGCCATATTTTGGATGATAATTTGTTTGGCTTTTTTAATTTTTAAAACATTTTCTTCATCTATCAAAAACGGGCATTGTTCTGCATTTGGATCTTCCGAACGATTGAAATACAAACTCAATAATTCGTATCCTTTACCTTTATAGTATAGATTTTTAATGGACGCATTCAAATTATAATGAAACAACTGACTTAATACAATTGCCATTGACGGACTTATATCAGTTTCTTTATAATATTTTTTATCCTTATTTTCTTCACTCAAAAACGGAATATGTTCGGCTTCTGTAGAAAACAAACCGTGAAATTTTTGGATGGATATAATCACTGAAATTACCCACGAATTTGCTGCGATTTCTAAATTTAATGGTAATTCTTTTTGCGGATTGTAAAATAAAAGTGCTTTTTCTTCTCTTAAATCTAAAGCATAATTACCCTCATTAAAGACAAATTTAGCTTTTCCTTTGATTCCAAAATGAAACTGAATCAAACCTTGATTGACATGTCTTTTCACCTGAAAATTCTCTTTTCCATCATTTTGAAAACGAATTAAGGTAAAATCATTTTCAATTTTTATTTCTTCTTGTGAACCCATAGCGATATTTTTTTTATTCTGAACTTGATTCAGAATCTATTTTATAAATAAAATTATTTAGAATTAATCTACATAAGTAATTCTGAAAGACTTGATTTCATTGCAAATTTATAATAAATAACGCTAAAAAGTCAAAAAAGGTTTAAAAAATCGTATATCGACATAAAAAGTACTTTGAGCGTTACTTTTATAAATAGTAAAATAATAGTTTTGTTAAACTTTTAGGTAAAGTACAACTATGGAAAATTTTAACTTGTCGAAACACGCCACTTTTTATGCCTTAGGTCTTAGCTACAAAAAAGCCGATGCAGCAATAAGAGGAAAATTTAGTTTAGATGCTCAAGCCAAAGCAACTTTACTCATACAAGCCGAAGCCGAAGGAATTGATTCTTTAATCGTTACTTCAACCTGCAATCGAACTGAAATTTACGGTTTTGCACAACATCCATATCAACTAATCAAGCTTTTATGTGCCAATAGTCAAGGTTCTGTAGAAGAGTTTCAAGAAGTAGCTTACATTTATAAAAATCAAGAAGCGATCCATCACATGTTTCGTGTTGGAACTGGTTTAGACAGTCAAATTTTGGGCGATTTTGAAATTATTAGTCAACTAAAAACCGCTTTTAACGAAAGTAAATCTAACGGAATGGTTAATTCATTTCTAGAAAGATTAGTTAATTCGGTTATTCAAGCGAGTAAAAAAATTAAAACACATACTGAAATTTCTTCCGGAGCAACGTCTGTTTCTTTTGCATCGGTGCAATACATTTTTAAAAACGTTGAAGATATTTCCAATAAAAACATTTTACTTTTTGGAACTGGAAAAATAGGAAGAAATACTTGCGAAAATCTTGTAAAACACACCAAACACGAGCAAATTACTTTAATAAATCGCACCAAAGATAAAGCAGAAAAATTAGCTCAAAAATTAAATGTTATTGTAAAAGATTACGCCGATTTACAATTGGAATTAAAAAAAGCAGATGTGGTTGTAGTGGCAACAGGTGCTCAAAATCCTACAGTTGACAAAGCGATTTTAAATTTAAAAAAGCCATTACTAATTTTGGATTTATCTATACCTAAGAATGTAAACGAAAATGTAAAAGATATTGAAGGCGTTACCTTAATTCACATGGATCATTTATCGCAAATGACCGATGAAACTTTAGAAAACAGAAAACTACATATTCCCCAAGCCGAAGCAATTATAGAGGAAATCAAAGAAGAATTTATAGCTTGGACAAAAAACAGAAAATTTGCACCGACCATTCATGCTTTAAAAGAAAAATTGAACACTATAAAAGAGGGAGAATTAAATTTTCAACGTAAAAAATTAGCTAATTTTGATGAAGAGCAAGCCGAATTAATCAGCAATAGAATCATTCAAAAAATCACGAATCATTTTGTTAATCATTTAAAAGATGGCGACTCAATGGACGAAGGAATTGAATGGATTGAAAAAGTCTTTCAGCTAGAACAAGATAAAATATTTAATTAAAACTTTGCGTCTCTGCGCCTTTGCGAGAAATTAATAAACAATAAAGTGTCTGAAAAAATTATAAGAATAGGAACTCGAGACAGTGAATTAGCACTTTGGCAAGCACACACCGTTCAAAAACAACTCAGCGATTTAGGATATAAAACCGATATTATTGCCGTAAAATCACAAGGCGATATCCTTCTCGACAAACCACTTTACGAACTAGGAATTACCGGAATTTTTACTAAAACATTAGACATTGCCATGATAAATGGGCAGGTTGATATTGCAGTGCATTCTATGAAAGATGTGCCAACAGCTTTACCCATCGGAATTGTGCAAGCAGCAGTTTTAGAACGCGCCAATGTATTGGATATTTTAGTTCATAAAGGCAACACCGATTTTCTTCAAACTGAAGCTACCATTGCCACAGGAAGTTTGCGTCGTCAAGCGCAATGGTGGAATAAATATCCAAATCACAAAGTTGTTGACTTACGCGGAAACGTTAATACGCGCATGCAAAAATTACACGATAACAACTGGAGCGGTGCCGTTTTTGCAGCAGCAGGTTTAGAAAGAATCAACTTAAAACCAGAGAATTATATCAACTTAGATTGGATGATCCCAGCGCCAGCACAAGGAGCAATGGTAGTGGTTGCCATGGCTGAAGATGAATTTTCTTTAGATGCGCTTTCACAATTAAATCACATTGAAACCGAAATTTGTACCTATATAGAAAGACAATTTCTAAAAACGCTAGAAGGCGGATGCACTGCACCCATTGGAGCTATTGCAACCTATAATGAAAAAGAAGACACCATCAATTTCAAAGGTGTTTTACTATCTATCGACGGAAAGCAAAAACTAGAAATCGAGAAAGTAGTTGATATTTCAGAGTGGAAAAAATTGGGATTCAATGCAGCACAAGAAATTTTAAGTAATAGTGGAACAGAATTAATGGCGGAAATTAAAAAGACGTTAAAAAAATAATTTTCTCTGATTTCTTAAATATGTGTTCCAAAAAACAATGACAAAACCAATCCACATACTATCTACCAAAAAGCTTTTACCAAATCAAAAGCAAGAACTACTCGACGCCAACATTCATCTTATTGAAGAAGATTTTATCGAAACCAAAATCAAGAATTTCGAACTTTCAAAAGTAAATGACAATTTGATTTTTACAAGTCAAAATGCCGTTCTAAGTATCCTAGAACATTCCAATTGTGATGATTTAAAGAAAAAAAATGTATTTTCTGTTGGAATAAAAACCAAAGACTTACTGACCGAAAACGGATTTAACGTCATTGCTTACACGGGTTATGCAGCTGATTTGGCTGAAATCATAACCTTGATTTATTCCAAAGAAAGTTACACTTTTTTCAGCGGAAATTTACGTCGAGATGTTTTGCCAAATACATTAAAAGAAAACGGAATCATCTTCAACGAAATTGAAGTGTATGAAACCAACATTACTTCAAAAAAAATAATAAGTAAATTAGACGGAATAGTATTTTTCAGTCCATCAGCAGTAGAAAGTTATTTGAAATTGAACACCATAAAAGAAGAAATGTGTTTTTGTATAGGTGAAACAACTGCGGAAGCATTACAAAATAAAAAAGTAAAAAACATCATTATTGCAGATAAGCCATCAGTTGAAAATGTAATAAAAAATGTAATTAGCCCCCCAACCCCCAAAGGGGGAGTTTGGACTTGGGGAAAATAGAAAATTTATTAAACTTGAAAAAGAACAAATATGAACAATAAAGAAATTCAAATTCCCCCTTCGGGGGTTAGGGGGCTTAAAAACGACCTATTTTTAAGAGCCTTAAACAACGAAACCGTTGAACGTCCGCCCGTTTGGATGATGCGTCAAGCCGGGAGATATTTACCAGAGTTTAGAGCTTTACGAGATAAATATGATTTCTTTACCCGTTGCGAAACCCCCGAGTTAGCAGCCGAAATCACCGTGCAACCCATTAGAATTGTAAAACCAGATGCGGCCATTTTATTTTCTGATATTTTGGTTGTGCCACGAGCTATGGGAATTCATGTAGAATTGAAAGACAATTTGGGACCCATAATTCCCAACCCAATCAGAACAATGGAAGATGTGAACAGAACTTTTGTTCCAGATGTTCATGAAACTTTAGGGTATGTTTTTGATGCAATCAAATTGACCAAAGAAATGTTGAACGATGAAGTGCCGTTAATTGGTTTTGCGGGTTCACCTTGGACAATATTCTGTTATGCAGTAGAAGGAAAAGGTTCAAAAAGTTTTGACACGGCCAAAGGGTTTTGTTTCTCCAATCCGGTTGCAGCACA
>JAIFLT010000169.1 GCA_020048955.1 Flavobacterium sp. | reverse complement strand
GCATTATCATCTTGTAAAGTTGTAACCGATTTTAAAATATCTTGAGGGTTTTTCAACGTTTCTTTAATTTCTGCTAAAGTACTTTCTTGATTTTTATAGAAATCTTTCACAGCATCGCCAGTAATTGCTTCAATTCTGCGAATTCCTGCGGCAACGGCTCCTTCAGAAATGATTTTGAAATGCCAAATTTCTGCTGTGTTTTTTACGTGAATTCCACCACAAAGTTCTTTGCTTTCGCCAAATTCAATCATTCGAACCGAATCGCCATATTTTTCACCAAACAAAGCCATTGCACCTTTTTCCAATGCTTCTTTAATTGGAATATTTCTATATTCCTGCAATTGCATGTGGGCGCTGATTTGAGCATTAACACTTGTTTCTACTTGACGTAACTCTTCATCAGAAACTTTAGAAAAATGCGAAAAGTCGAAACGCAAATAATTTGGATGTACCAACGAACCTTTTTGCTCTACGTGTGTTCCTAAAATGTTTCTTAAAGCCAAGTGCATCAAATGCGTAGCAGAATGATTTTTGGAAGTTGACGTTCTCAAATCGGTGTTTACTTTTGCTACAAATCCAGCTTCAATATTTTCTGGAAGTTGTTTTGCAAAATGTAATATTAAATTATTTTCTTTTTTGGTATCAATAATATCAATCGTTTCGTTGGCTGAAACTAGGGTTCCTTTATCGCCCACTTGTCCGCCACCTTCTGGATAAAAAGGTGTGTTGTCTAAAACAATTTGATATAAAATTCCGTCTTTTTTAGAATCAACTTTACGGATTCTGGTGATTTTTACATCATTATCTGTTTGGTCATAACCTACGAAAGTTTCTACATTTCCTGGAATTAAAACCGACCAATCCTCTGTTGAAACTTCTGAAGCGGCACGAGAGCGCGCTTTTTGTTTTTGTAATTCTGATTCAAATTCTTGTTCATTATAAGAAAATCCTTTTTCTTTTAAAATTAAAGCCGTTAAATCTTTTGGAAATCCAAACGTATCATATAATTCAAAAACTTTTGCGCCTGAAACTTCTTTTCCAGATGTTTCAGCCACAACTTTATCTAATAATTGTAAACCTTGATCTAAAGTTCTTAAAAAGGAAGCTTCTTCTTCACGAATTACGTTGGTAACCAATTGTTGTTGCGATTTGATTTCTGGAAAAAATTCACCCATTTGATTGGCTAAAACTTCTACCAATTTATTGATAAAAGGCTCTTTGGTATTCAAAAATGTAAATCCGTAACGAATGGCACGTCTCAAAATTCTACGAATTACATAACCTGCACCTGTATTTGAAGGCAATTGTCCGTCAGCAATTGCAAAGGCAACGGCACGAACGTGATCAACAATGACACGAATGGCAATGTTTGTTTTTTCTTGGGTGTTAGATGTTGGGTGTTGGGTGTTGGAGAAATATTTGAATCCTGTAATTTGTTCTACTTTTTCAATTAAAGGCGTAAAAACATCGGTATCATAATTGGACGTTACGCCTTGCATTGCCATACACAAACGTTCAAATCCCATTCCGGTATCCACGTGTTGCGCAGGTAATTTTTCTAATGAACCATCAGCTTTTCGGTTGAATTCCATGAAAACATTGTTCCAAATTTCAACCACTTGCGGATGATCAGCATTGACTAAATCTCTTCCTGAAACGGCTTTTCTTTCAACATCAGTTCTTAAATCAATATGAATTTCTGAACATGGACCACACGGACCTTGATCGCCCATTTCCCAGAAGTTGTCTTTTTTATTTCCAAGAATGATTCGTTCTTCTGATACGTACTGCTTCCAAATATCGAATGCTTCTTGGTCAAACGGCACGTTTTCTGCAGGATTTCCTTCAAATACAGAAACATACAAACGGTCTTTATCTAATTTCAATACTTCGGTAAGAAATTCCCAGGCCCAATCCAATGCTTCTTTTTTAAAATAATCGCCAAACGACCAGTTTCCAAGCATTTCAAACATGGTGTGATGGTAAGTATCAAAACCTACATCTTCTAAATCGTTGTGTTTTCCTGAAACTCGAAGACATTTTTGCGTATCGGCTATTCTTTGACTTTTTGGTGTTCCGTTTCCTAAAAAGTATTCTTTGAATTGCGCCATTCCAGAGTTATTAAACATCAAAGTTGGATCATCTTTAAGCACAATTGGTGCCGATGGAACAATTAAATGTCCTTTTGATTCAAAGAAATTGAGATAAGCTTTTCTAATGTCTTTCGATTTCATTATTTTTATATTATTGAGTGTAATTTATTTATTTTCTGATAGTTTTTTTACTTCTTGCAATGCCAATGGGAATTTTTCTTCCATGTAACTTACGTATTTATCTACGCAATCTGCTTCGGCAGTTATCATTGTTTTTCCGTCATTTTCTTCCAATTTGTAAATTTCAAAACTTCCTGTCCATCGTTCCGTTTCGGCATCAAGTGGCATTTCTTTAAAATCTGACAGCAATCCGATGTGACTTAAAATCATCAGTTTATCTTTAATCATATAACCAA
Organism: Flavobacterium sp.; assembly: GCA_020048955.1. GTDB lineage: Bacteria > Bacteroidota > Bacteroidia > Flavobacteriales > Flavobacteriaceae > Flavobacterium. Next base: position 2,973 of record JAIFLT010000169.1, on the reverse strand, counting down.
CGTCGCTGAACATTCCATCACCTTTTGGAGTTAGAAAATGGATTCTTTTTCCCATTTCAAGTTCTCCATAATAATAACTTCCTTCGCAGAAAATTGTTACCCATTTTGGATACGAATCTTTATCCCACATTGTATTCCAAACTTCACTTGCTGTAGCATTTATTTCCTGAGTAAAAACCAGTCTTTTAATGTTGTAAAGATAGTTTCTCAAATTGGTTTTTACAATTGCATTCCAACCCATTTCGTAATTTTCTGGCGCAAAATTTGGTCCAGCATCAGAAAAATTTTCTAAACCTTCGTGAGATAATGTCACTTTTACTTTATTGTCTCCAATTTCTTCAATTTCCCAAGTTAACGTTGAACTTCCTTTAGATTGTTCAGGATGTTCCCAAGTGTGTTGCAACAATTCATTTTCTTCTACTTTTAAAATTTTACCTTGATGTAAGTATTCTTTCTTTTCTCCTTCATAAAATGATAATTCACTTCCAACATTTAAATTAAAATTCGGAATATTAAAATACCAAACTTTCATTATTTCAGGATTTGTCAAGGCATTCCAAACCTGAGATTTGGTAGCATCAAAAATTGCTTGTACTTTAACGATATCCATAGTGTTTAATTTTAGTTCATGAAATAATGACAATTTAAAAATAAATAATAGTTTAGTTTGAAACATTTACTAAATTTGTTCGTCTAATCATTATAATTCTTAAAAACGATTACAAAAATAGTATAATTTAAGAAATGTCGAAGAAAGTTAAGTATTATTACGATCCAGAAAGTTTGGCTTACCGAATTATCAGTCCGAAAAAAAGGAAAAAATTTGGTTATGCCTTGTTATTCTTGGTTGCATCGGCTTTATTTGGATTTCTTTGTTTTGTAATTTTAATGAATACACCCTATTTTGAAACACCAAAAGATAAAATTCAAGCCAGAGAAATTGAAAATTTAAAGTTGAGTTACGCACTCTTAAACAAGAAAATTGAAAATATTGATCAAGTAGCTGCCGATTTAGAAGAACGAGATAATAATTTATATCGTGTTTACTTTAACTCAGCACCCATTTCAAACGAAAAACGAAGAGGGATTATTGACAGAAAAAGATACAAGGAACTTGAAGGTTTTAATAATTCTGACTTGGTTATAAACACATCAGAAAAAGTAGATGCTATTTCAAAAGCATTAGCGGTTCAATCAAAATCATTGGACGAAATTTTGAAATTGGCAAAAGCAAAAGATAAATTATTGAGCGCCGTACCTGCCATTCAACCTGTTAAAAATGAAGATTTAAAACACATGGCCTCTGGATTTGGTTATAGAACTGATCCGTTTACAAAAGCGAGAAAAATGCACGAAGGAATGGATTTCACGGCAAAAACTGGAACTCCTATTTATGCTACTGGTGATGGTGTTGTGAAAAGTGCAGATAACTCTCTTTCTGGTTATGGAAATCATATTGAAATCAATCATGGTTTTGGATATCTAACCTTGTATGCCCATTTAAGCAAGTACAAAGTAAGACCAGGACAGCGAGTTAAACGTGGTGATGTTATTGGATATGTTGGAAGTACAGGAAGAAGTCAGGCGCCACATTTGCATTATGAAGTTCATAAAAATGGAAAAGTAACCAATCCTATTAATTTTTATTATGGTAATATTTCGGCAGCAGAATACTTAGCGATTTCAAAAATTGCGAATCAAGAGAATCAGTCTTTAGATTAACGATTTAAGATTGATGATTTTTGATTTTTGAAACAATTTTAACTAAGTCAACTGGATTGGAATTTGGACACGAGCTTCAGCGAACTGGCGTAGCAATTTATTAATTTGGAATTTAAAACATTATGCACATAGAATTATCAAAAGATAAATTATATTTTAGTATTGGTGAAATTGCCGAAGCATTTGATGTAAACGCATCACTTATAAGGTTTTGGGATAAAGAATTTGACATCTTAAAACCAAAGAAAAATGCCAAAGGAAATAGAATGTTCACACAAGAAGATGTGAAAAACCTGCAACTGATTTATCATTTGGTAAAAGAACGTGGATTTACTTTGGAAGGAGCAAAAACGCATTTGAAAGAAGGTCAGAAAAAAACCTTAGATAAGTTTGATATCATTTCAAAGCTTGAAGGAATTAAAGCAGAGTTGACAAACATAAAAAACAATTTATAAATCAATAAACAAATTAATTATTAACAGAATCTGAAATAAATTCAGATTAAAAGCAGAGTTGACAAACATAAAAAACAATTTATAAATCAATAAACAAATTAATTATTAACAGAATCTGAAATAAATTCAGATTAAAAACAATTAGAAATTATGAGAAAATTTTTGCCTTGGATAATTGTAGCAGTAGTAGTATTAATAGGCTATAGCTACTTTAAAGGAATCAATAACACCGCAGTAACTCTTGAGCAAGATGTAAAAGAAGCTTGGGGTAATGTTCAAACTTCTTATCAAAGAAGAAACGATTTGATTGGAAATTTAGTAAAAACCGTTCAAGGTGCTGCTGAATATGAGAAAGGAACTTTAACAGCAGTTATTGAAGCTCGTTCTAAAGCTACTTCTATGACCATTGATCCAACCAATATTACTCCTGAACAATTAGCACAATTTAACCAAGTTCAAGGTGGAATGAGCAATGCTTTATCAAGATTATTGGTAACTGTTGAACAATATCCTAGTTTGAAAGCTAACGAAAACTTCTTGAAATTACAAGATGAATTGGCAAGTACAGAAAATCAAATATTGACTGCAAGAACCCGTTACAATGAAGCAATTAAACCCTACAATAATCACGTAAAAGTATTTCCAAATAATATTTTTGCAGGTTGGTTTGGATTTAAAGAAAAACCATTCTTCGAAGCTGTTGCAGGAGCTGAAAAAGCCCCAGAAGTAGAATTCAATTTTGATAAAAAAGCAGAAACAAAATAATGTCAAAAGTAGAAGCTTTTTTAACTAAAGC
>JAIFLT010000120.1 GCA_020048955.1 Flavobacterium sp. | reverse complement strand
AAATGTTCATAAAACCTATGTTTTTTTGTAAACGAAGATAAAAAATGTTAATAACTATGTTTTTTTTGAAAGTTGCTGAATAGTTACAAAATAAATAATTGTGTGGATAAAGATGTATTTGATAAAGTGCTTCAAATTTATAATCAATTTACTTCGCTTTTGAGTTATGATAAAAATTATAAAATATTGAATATTTTTTTGGAAAACGATCTTAGTTCTCCAAAAATAAAAAATCTATTATTCAATTTTAAAAGTGCGATGGAAGTTAAACATCAATCTGAGATAAATATTAACACAATCCTTTCAAATTTAAAATAATGGAAACAATAACCTTTGACAAATTACTTTTAAAAACTGCATTTTGTTGTATGGCTTCTGATGGCAAAATTGACAAAAGAGAAGTTGAATTAATAAAAAAAATGTGTAAGCAATCGCCACTATTTATAGATTTCGATTTTGGCAAAGAAATAAATATTTTGCTGGAGAAGATTAATAACCGAGGTTCCGAATTTATTCAATATTATTTTGATTTACTTAACAAATCTGATTTATCGGAACAAGAAGAATTGACCATAATTGATTTTGCTATTAATACTATTAATGCTGATGATGTTATTGAATATTCCGAAGTAAAATTCTTTAAAGCAATTCGGAAATGTCTAAATGTGTCAGATGAAAATATTCTAGCAATTTATCCAGACTTAGACACATATTTAGAAGAAGATATAGATACCGAAAGTAAGCTAGACAAACTAGTAAATAACTATTTAAAATCGATTGAATTACCACAATTCGAACAAATACATTTAGAGAATTTAGAAAATGAATAATTCTATTATTAAAATTGGATTAACAATAGTATTGTTCTTATGTTTTTTTAACATGCCCTACGCCTATTACCAATTCGTTCGTTTTACCGCATTAATTGGTTTTGCAATACTTGCATTCCAAGCGAATGAAAAGAAAAACCAAATGGAAACTGTTATATACGTTGTTTTGGCTTTGTTATTTCAACCGTTTTTCAAAATAGCACTTGGAAGACAACTTTGGAATATCGTTGATGTTATTGTTGGTATAGCTTTATTAATTTCTGTTTTCAAAAGAAAAAGTTCAGAAACTAATTAACCAAAAATTTTAATAATACCCATCACTTGTCCCGAAAATTTGGGATAGTATAAAAATAGTCTAATTTTATTGAACTCTGTTGACCCGAGCACAGTAAAAAGTAGATGCAATACACAATCGGCATTAGCTCACTCCCCATTTATTCCCACGAAAAAATGTATATTTTTACACTTTTTCCCATGAAAAAATGTGTTTAACGCCATTTATTCCCACTAAAAAGTGTAAATTTGTTTTTTATTCTTAAAATAAAAGAACATGAAACGCTATATAATTGATAATTTATTGGTTTGGAAAAATTCAAAAAACAGAAAACCACTACTCATTCAGGGGGCAAGACAAGTAGGCAAAACGTGGATCATGAAAGAATTTGGCAAAAAAGAATTTGAACAAGTACTCTACCTCAATTTTGAAAGTAGTAGCCGCTTAAAAGATATATTTATTTCTGATTTCAACATAAACCGAATTATAACCGTGTTAGAAATTGAAACCAATACTAAAATTAATCCTGAAAAAACCTTACTAATTTTTGATGAAATTCAAGAAGCTGAAAAAGGGTTAACCGCATTAAAATATTTTTATGAACAAGCGTCTCACTATTATATTGTTGCAGCAGGCTCATTGCTAGGGGTTTCAATACAAAAAAACAGTTCGTTTCCTGTTGGAAAAGTAGATTTTTTGCCACTATATCCCATGAGTTTTACGGAATTTTTAATCAGTTTAGGTCATGAAAACTTAGTGCAGCAGTTAGAACAAAAAAACTGGGAGGTTCTCAATTCCTTTCATGAAAAACTCATTGAACTGTTACGTTTGTATTACTTCATTGGAGGCATGCCCGAAATTGTAGCTAATTATATAGAAAATAATGATTTAGAAATAGTTAGAAGTTTGCAACAAAAATTATTAATGGGCTATGAAAATGATTTTGCAAAATATGCACCCAATGAAATTGTTCCAAAAATAAAACTCGTTTGGCATTCCATAATTAGTCAATTATCAAAAGAAAACAGAAAATTTATTTACAACCTAATTAAGTCTGGTGCGAGAGCTAAAGATTTTGAAACAGCCATCAACTGGTTGTGCAATGCGGGTTTAATTTTGAAAATTAATAGAATTGAAAAACCAACGTTGCCCTTAAATGCCTATTTAGATTATGATGCTTTCAAGCTGTTTTTTCTTGATATTGGATTGCTAAATGCTGTTGGAAATTTAGACCCAAAAATTTTGTTAGAAAAAAACAAAATCATGTTAGAATTTAAAGGAGCTTTAACCGAACAATTTGTTTGTCAGCAATTAATAATTGATCATGAACTTTATTATTGGTCATCTGGAAATACCTCAGAAATTGATTTTATCCTTCAAAATAAAAACGAAATTATACCCATTGAAGTCAAATCTGAAGAAAATTTAAAATCTAAAAGTTTAAAAGTATTTGTAGAAAAATTTAGTAATAAAAATGCCTTACGAATTTCTATGAGTAACTATAGAAAAGAAGAATGGCTAACAAATATTCCACTATATGCAGTGAATGGAAGCATCACAGATATACAAAACCCCGCTCTGCAATGTCTCCCGACTTTGAAGTAAAACAATAAAACTCGCAGATGGCAAAGAAATTATATCTACTATGCATATTAACGATATGTTTTTGTTACGATTAAATAAGATTAGATAAACTGGGAAAATCCTGATTATGAAATTTTTAGGGATAATTTGTACAGAGTTCAAAAATTAACACCCGCTCCTCAAAGTCTCCAGACTTTGAAGTAAAACAAATTGGCTATGTATGTGCTGAAAAAATGACCAATGATTATTTGAATCCAATAAAATTAGAGCAAAAATTACTACATAGAGCCGCAAGAAGAACAAACTGGAAAAATAAGGAAAAGCAATTGGTATATAAAACAAATAGCGTCAGAAGATAGAAAGCACTTCAAAGAATTGCATATACATATTTTGAATTTCAAAGGCTGGTTTAGAGGAATTCATCATCATCGCAGCAAAGAATACATACAAGACAATCTAAATGAATATCATTTTAGACACAACAGAAGGTCAAGTATGGGTACAATCTTCTATAAGGTTAATGAAAAAGAGGGTCTTTTTTCAATAAAAGTTAATAAAATCAATAAATAACATGCAAGGTTTAAGCGCCTATACCTAATATTTTTATTCTGTCATTCACAACAAAATCGTGTCGTTCACAACATTTTTAATTCTTCTTATACAAAAATTATTCAAATTTGTTGAAAATTAATTTTATAATTTAATATCAACTACAACAATGAAACGAATAATTTTTTTACTTCTTATTTTTATATCTACAACCAATATAGCAGCTCAAACAGGTATAGGAACTACAACACCAAAAGCTACACTAGATATTCAAGGAAAACCTTCAGAAACCACCACCGTTGATGGTTTAATGGCTCCCAAAATTTCTAGAGCTCAATTAATTGCAAAAACCGGATACACAGCTGCACAAACTGGTGCTATTGTTTTTGTAACCGATTTAAGTGGCGTTACCAATGCAGCTACAGCAAATATTACTCAGGCAGGTTACTACTATTATAACGGCAGCACCTGGAACTCCATGAATTCTGGAGCTATTACTGAAACAGACCCAACATATTCTACAAATTTTAACTTAACAGGAGCAGCAACAGGAGATATGTTGCAATTTAACGGAACAAACTGGGTTGCAAAAAAAACAGGAGCCGTTTCTGTTATATCTAAGCTTGCCGACACTCCAACTACTTTTGCAACCATTGGCGACTATCAATTTAGATAAAGTAGCACTGCCCTTGGTGGCTTTATTGAAATAAGAAAAATAAGTGGCTATGGCGAACAATTTATGGTTTTTGCAACTAAAAAAACACATGATTTTTCTACAACAGTTTATGCAACAACAAATAATTATAGAAGTCCTATATTTACATCATCAAGCACTTGGGATCCATTAATAACTCTTTGGAATGGCACAGCCTATAGTGGTCGAGTAACATTATCCTACTACGAAACTTTTGAAGCCAACTTATCAAGTATGGGTAACGGAAGCACTCTTCCATCTCCCTTTAAAACATACAAAGTATTTGCATCAATAGACGGTTATGGTCAAGTGGTTCTTAATGTAGAATATTCCATAAATTAAAGTAACTTTTCTAAAGATATAGCAATTAAACACAATCTTTTTAAGAAGCTATTTCCATCTATCCATTACAAGTTTTTGTGGTTTTGTATCATTTTTATAAAGCTTTGCAAAGAGCTTCCGCTGGTCGCTTTTGGCAAATCAATAAAAATAGAAGCAAAACCACAAAAAGCAAACAACCCGAAACAGAAATAAAGTATTTTAAAATAAATCCGTAGTGCTTCTATTAAAAAAAATTAAACTAGTTTCTTGTAGCCGTATAGAATTAAGTATCATTAATCATGCTATTTGTCTAAATGCTATAACCCTCTACTTTTAAAAATTACCAGTATTAACAAAGCTTTGCGAGATAAAAAAAATAGGACTAATTCAAAAAAATTGAAAAAGTCCTATCAGGTGGAGAAGATGGGGCTCGAACCCACGACCTCTTGACTGCCAGTCAAGCACTCTAGCCAACTGAGCTACATCCCCAAAAAGTCCTATCAGGTGGAGAAGATGGGGCTCGAACCCACGACCTCTTGACTGCCAGTCAAGCACTCTAGCCAACTGAGCTACATCCCCAAAACTTTGTAAAATTATAAATTTTGTATTTTAAAATGCTATTATTTATTATTTATTTATTATTTGCTGTAAATCAGTTGATTAAGTCTAAAAATGTTAAGTAAACATTGTTTTAATATTAATTTTTTTCTATTATTGCATACTTTTAATTAAATATTTGCTCTATAAAAAGCTCAAGTTAATCTTAGCAACAGTCTACTAGGGTTGGGCAGTACTAAAGTAGCATAAAGCAATATTAAAGTAAGCTCGAGAAGTGCTCAAGTAGCCTTCGGAACTAGTCTAGTAATGTTCGGCAGCACTCTAGTAAGCCTCGGCAACACTCGAGTAGCATACAGAAAGAATCGAGTAAGCTTTGTCAATATTGGAGTAAAATAGGGCAAGGCTAAAGTAATGCTCGGAAGAGTTTTTAAAACAGTAAACAATAAAATTATAAATAGTTATGAGTATCATGCAGGAAGAAATGGTGCCACTAGCCGATATGGTTTGGGCAAGTTTTACTAGAGATCAAGCCGCAATCGAGGCTGAAAACAGTACTTTTACAGTGCAATATCGGGATGATTTAAAACAATGATAGACGAGGTTCGTGATTTAGAGCAGTCTGATAGTATGTTGACCACACAAAAGTTAGTTACGGGTCAGTTGTATCTTGCTGCTGATGGTATAAAAAAGACATAAAGTTGTTTCAGATTGTATTGAAAAAATCGGGATTAGAAACCGCGGTTGCTTCAGTAGTATTGAAAAACATCAGCACTCGAAATATTGAAGGTGCTTTGGTAAATATCAAATCGATGGGTCAACTAATAACTGCCAATACTACCTTGTTAAGTTCAAAAGGAATGAAGGCAACATTACCAAGCACTTTAGCAACCAAGTTTGATGAATTGACCAATTTGAGCAATCAACAAAATGAAATCATGAAAGAGAGAAAAACACTAACCGATGATAATAAAGGAAGTTATGTGGCGTTGAAGGCTTTTATTGCTGATGTAAGAAAAATTGGCAAAACGCTTTACCAAGGTGAGGTAAAAGCTGATGAGTATAATGTTACTAAATTGCTGACCAAATTGCATTCTTCTGGAGGCAAAGGAGGAACTAATTTACCAACATCGGCTTAATTGAGCAGAAAAGTAAAACTCCGTTTAGTGATAAGCAGAGTTTTTTTGTTAATATCCTGACAATTAAATAGGGTCTGCTGAAAAACTAAAATCTCTTTATTTATAAAGGATTAGCTGTATATTTGTGATATTAAGTGCAAGGAAATATGCAAAAC
>JAIFLT010000098.1 GCA_020048955.1 Flavobacterium sp. | reverse complement strand
AAAAAAGTAGTTGATGTTTTAAAAAATGGTGGTTTAATAATTTATCCAACTGATACTGTGTATGGATTAGGTTGCGATATTACCAATTTAAAAGCTTTAGAAAAAGTGGCAAAGATTAAAGGAATCAAACTTGAAAAAGCCAATCTGTCTTTCATTTGTTACGATTTAAGTCATATTTCTGACTATGTTAAACAAATAGATACTTCAACTTTTAAATTACTTAAACGGGCTTTGCCTGGACCTTATACTTTTATTTTGCCAGGAAATAATGACTTGCCAAAAGTATTTAAGAATAAAAAAACAGTTGGAATTCGTGTACCCGATAACAACATAATTCGCGCTATTGTAAAAGAATTGGGTAATCCTATTATTTCAACTTCTATTTATGATGAAGATGAAGTATTAGAATATTCTACCGATCCTGAATTGATTTTTGAGAAATGGCAAAATATTGTTGATGTTGTAATTGATGGTGGTTATGGTTATAATATTCCATCAACAATAATCGATTTATCAGGATATGAGCCAGAAGTAATTCGTGAAGGAAAAGGAACTTTAGATATTTTGTAAGTATGAAATTAGTGAAGTCACTTCTTGTATTTTTTATCATTACTTCTATTTCTTTTGCTCAAGTTGTAAAGGGTAAAATTGTTGACGAAAAAAACCAACCTTTAGCAGGGGCAAACATTTATTTTGATGGTACTTCAATTGCTACAATTGCTGATCAAGAGGGAGCATTTCAATTGCAATATGGTGGCAAACTTAACAGTATTCTTGCGGTTAGTTTTATCGGATTTCAAACTCAATATATCAAAGATTATGATAACGGAAAAGAACTAAATATAGTTTTAAAAGTAGCTGTTAATGTTCTAAATGAAGTAGTTTTGAAAAAAGATCGCTTTTCAAGAAAGCAAAAACTACAATTATTCCGTGAACAATTTTTAGGACAAACTACTGTTGGAAAAAAAGCCAAAATTGAAAATGAAGACGATTTATATTTTGATTATGATGAAACTACAAATACTTTCAAAGCCTATTCAGACAAACCTTTAATAATCAATAATGCACTTTTAGGTTACAAAATAAACTATGAATTGGTTGATTTTGAAGTCAAGTTTTCATCAACAAGCATCAGTTCATCCCATGTTTATAGAAGTTTTTATTTAGGATTATCTAGATACGAAGAAGTCGAATCAAATCCCAAAATACTAAAGCAACGCCAAAAATGTTATGAAGGATCTCAACTTCATTTTTTTAGAAATTTAGTAAACAATGTTTGGGATAAAGACAATTTTCTCCTGTTTGTAGGTAAATTTCAAGACCATCCCAATATTCATTTTAAGATAACTGGAGATTCTGACACTAAGCAAGTTTTCGTCACTAAGCAAAATAAATCCTTAGTAGGGAAGAAGTTTGTTGCCGAATTCAATTTGTTATACAAGAAAAAACAGCAATCAAGTATAATCTTTGAAACCGATACCTTTTTTGTAGATCAATTTGGCAATAATTCCAATGTAGAAAATATCATTTTCTCTGGATATATAGCACAATTGAAAGTTGCTGATATGGTTCCGTTGAATTATGGTATAAAATGAAAAAGCCTCGATTTCTCAAGGCGTTTTATATCTAAAATCTAATATCTAAAATCTAAAATCTAATATTAAATTACTGTTTCTTCATTTCTTTTTCAATCATTTCGTAGAACTCGTCAATTTTTGGTAAAACAACGATTCTAGTTCTTCTGTTGGTAGCTCTGTTTTCGGCAGTTTTGTTATCTACTAATGGCACATATTCGCCACGTCCAGCAGCTATTAATTGCGATGGTTTTACACCCAAATCTTTTGTTAAAACTCTAACAATTGCAGTTGAACGTTTCACACTTAAATCCCAGTTGTCTAACAACACAGCATTACCGGTAAACGGAACACTATCGGTATGACCTTCTACCATACATTCAAATGTTGGTTTGTCGTTAACAACTTTTGCAACTTTTGCCAAAACTTCTTTAGCTCTGTCACTAACCACATAGCTTCCGCTTTTGAAAAGTAATTTATCTGCAATAGAAATAAAAACAACTCCTTTTTCTACATTAACTTCAATATCTGGATCAGAAATTCCAACCGAACTTTTTAAACTTGTTACCAATGCTAAGGTTACACTATCTTTTTTAGTTAAAGCATCTTGCATTCTAGAAATTTTCAAATCTTTTTCTTTAATAGATTCTAATGCTTTTTCAATATTAGCAGCTCCTTGTTGCGTTAATGTTGTCATGTTTCCAACATTATTAATCAACTCCGAGTTGTTCTTCTTTAAATAGTCGTTTTGTTTTTCAAGTGCTTCTCTTTCACTTAGGCACAGATTTAATTTTACGGTGGTAGAGTTTAATAAATCTTGGCACTCTTTATTTTTTTGCTCTAATTCGGCAAGTTTCTTTTTGGTTCCACACGATGTTAATGTCAATGCAGCCAATGAAAACATAAAAATTACTTTTCTCATAATGAATTTGATTTTTGATAGTACAAAATTACAATTTCTTGATTGTTTAAACGAACATTTACTATAAAGTATTGTTAATTATTGCTCAAAAACCTTGCCTCTTTTAACAAAATAAGAATAAACGATGCTCTTGGTTTGAAAGTAATTTTCTTTTTGAATTGCGTTTCGTTTTTTTAAGTTTTTGAAAATCAAATGATAAAAATGAAAATGTGCCTTTATAATTGCAAAACAATGTTTGAAATTTCCTTGAAATATAAATTTGATTCCTGCTATTCCATCTAAAACTAATCGAAGGAAGAGTATAGAAAACAATTTGTTTTTGGGTAAATTCTTTAAAAGCATTAATAAAGAATTTCTAAAATTTAGAAATGTTTTCTTCGGATTTGCTTGGTTTAATGTAGCACCACCAACATGATATACAACAGATTTTGAAGTGTATTTTGCTTTATATCCAAGATTGAATGCTCTCCAGCATAAATCAATTTCTTCTTGATGTGCAAAGAAATCGCCATCAAAACCATTCAATTCTTTATAAACTTCTTTTCTAATGAAAAAGCACGCACCACTTGCCCAAAAAATAGCTATTTCGTCATCGTATTGGTGGCTATCTTTTTCTATAGTTTCAAAAAGTCTACCTCTGCAAAATGGATATCCATATTTATCTATAAAACCTCCAGCAGCTCCGGCATATTCATAGTATTCTTTATTTTTAAAATCTAGAATTTTTGGCTGAATTATAGCAACATTTTTTTCTGTTTCAAATATAGAAAGAACTGGATTGAGCCAGTTTTCGGTAACTTCAACATCTGAATTTAAAAGACAATAATACGCCTCTTCAACTTCTTGTAAAGCAATGTTATATCCATTTGCAAACCCATAATTTCCATCGTTTTGAATTATTTTTATGGTTGAGAAATTATCTTTTATAAATTGAATAGAATTATCCGTAGAAGCATTATCGGCTACATAAATTGTGGCCTCACTTGAATAGGAAATTACAGAAGGCAAAAACTGTTCTAGCAATTTTACACCATTCCAATTCAATACAACGACTGCTATTTTTTTCAAAATTTATTTATTAGTAGTTTCAAATTCTGGAAGTTCATTAAGAAAAACGTATTTTTCATTTTCAAAATCCATTTGGCAAAAATAATGATTTAATCCATTGGAAACCATAAGATATTTGGCTTTTAAAACTAAGTTATATCGTGCAATTTGATCAAAAGTTTGTTGTGTTATTTTTACTTCTGGAGCTTTACACTCTATCAATAAAAATAATTCTCCATTTGGCTGATAAACAACAATATCGTAACGTTTGTTTAAATCATTAATCTTAATTAATTTTTCAACATTAATATACGATTTAGGATAATTTTTAAATAGCAATAAAAACAGAACTACATGCTGACGAACCCATTCTTCTGGTGTGAGAATGATAAATTTTTTCCTAATTTCATCGAAGATAGCTACTTTATTTTCACTATTTTTGAACCGAAACGTAAATGTTGGAAAATTGAGTTTTTGCATGAAGCAAAAATATAAAATAAGTTTAAAGTTTTCTTTTTTCAAATCTGAAATCTGAAATCTAATATCTGATATATGAAAATGGATGAAGTTGTAAAAATTATCAATGATATAAAAGCAGGAAATATCAAACCTATTTATTTTTTAATGGGTGAAGAGCCCTATTTTATTGATAAATTGACCGAATATATTGAGCAAAATATTTTGCAAGAGCACGAACGCGATTTCAATCAAACCATTTTATATGGAAGAGATGTGACCATTGAAGATGTTGTGGGAAATGCAAAACGTTTTCCAATGATGGCAGACAGGCAAGTAGTTGTAGTTCGTGAAGCTCAAGAATTATCAAGAACCATTGATAAGATTGAGAGTTATGTTGAAAATCCGCAACCTACAACGGTTTTAGTTTTTGCTTACAAATACAAAACACTAGATAAACGAAAAAAAGTTACCAAACTTTTGGATAAAAACGGAGTCGTTTTTGAAAGTAAAAAAATGTACGACAATCAAGTGGGCACATGGATTTCTAGAGTTTTGCAAGGAAAAGGCTATTCTATAGAACCCAAAGCCAATGCAATGTTGGTTGAATTTCTAGGAAACGATTTAAGCAGAATTAGTAATGAATTGAATAAATTACAAATCATTTTACCTAAAGGACATACCATTAATCCTAAAGATATTGAAGAAAATATTGGTTTCAGTAAAGATTTTAATGTTTTTGAATTGCAAAATGCGTTAGGTTCAAAAAATCAATTAAAGGCTTATCAAATTGCTCAATATTTTGCTGATAATCCAAAGGATAATCCAATGGTTGTTACAACTAGTTTGGTTTTTAGTTTCTTTATCAAGCTATTAAAGTATCATGGATTGAAAGATAAAAATCCTAAAAATGTTGCTGCTGTACTTGGTGTTAGTCCTTTTTTCTTGAAAGATTATGACGTTGCTTTAAAAAACTATCCCATGAAAAAAGTGAGTTCAATTGTAGCAACATTACGAGATATTGATGTAAAAAGCAAAGGCGTAGGTGCCAACTCGCTACCAAATCACGATTTATTAAAGGAAATGTTGGTTAAGATTTTTAATTAAAAACAAATATCACGATATTTGTCATCCTTAAAAAAAATTAAATTGCAAATTATGGGAATGAATAAAAATACCGTTTTTGGTTGGGCTACTTTAATAATGGTTATAATGGGATTGATTCTGATTGCTTTAGGAGTATTCAGATATGATGAAACGGCAGGCTGGGGTTTTGGTGCAACAGGCGTAGGTTTTTTAGCAAATGCCTGGGTATTTAATGCCTTAAAAGGAAGGGTTTAATAGCTTTAATTATTAAATTATATATTTATTTTCTTGAATATTTTACAATATAATTTCAAACATCAAATATCTAATATCAAACATTAAGCATCTAATATCAAACATCTAATATCTAAAATTTACAATGTCAGACGATAAAAAAGTGATTTTCTCGATGCAAAAATTGAGTAAATCGTATCAAGGAAGTGATAAGCAAGTGTTAAAAAACATTTATTTAAGTTTCTTTTATGGAGCTAAGATAGGTATTCTTGGGCTTAATGGTTCTGGAAAATCATCTTTATTAAAAATCATTGCTGGAGTTGATAAAAACTATCAAGGCGATGTGGTTTTTCAGCCAGGTTATACCGTTGGTTATTTAGAGCAAGAACCTCAATTAGACGATACAAAGACTGTAATTGAAATAGTAAAAGAAGGTGTCGCAGAGACGGTTGCAGTTCTTGAAGAGTTCAATAAGATTAATGATATGTTTGGTTTGCCAGAAGTGTATGAAGATGCAGGTAAAATGCAAAAACTGATGGACAGACAAGCCGATTTGCAAGATAAAATTGATGCTTCTGGGGCTTGGGAGTTGGATACCAAACTAGAAATTGCCATGGATGCGTTGCGAACACCTGAGGGCGATACACCAATCAAACATTTATCAGGTGGAGAACGACGTCGTGTGGCTTTATGCCGTTTATTATTACAACAACCCGATGTTTTATTACTTGACGAGCCCACCAATCACTTAGATGCAGAATCAGTTCTTTGGTTAGAACAACACTTAGCACAATATGCTGGAACTGTAATTGCAGTTACGCACGATAGATATTTCTTAGACAACGTTGCTGGTTGGATTTTAGAGCTCGATAGAGGTGAAGGTATTCCGTGGAAAGGAAACTACTCTTCTTGGTTGGATCAAAAATCGAAACGCATGGAGCAAGAAGAAAAAACAGCTTCAAAACGTAGAAAAACTTTAGAACGTGAGTTGGATTGGGTGCGTCAAGGAGCTAAAGGAAGACAAACCAAACAAAAAGCACGTCTTCAAAACTATGATAAATTGTTAAATGAAGACCAAAAAGAACTCGACGAAAAATTAGAAATTTATATTCCAAACGGACCACGTTTAGGAACTAATGTTATTGAAGCTAAAGGGGTTGCCAAAGCTTTTGGTGATAAATTATTGTATGATGATTTGAATTTTACTTTGCCTCAAGCCGGAATTGTTGGAATCATTGGACCAAATGGCGCTGGAAAATCAACTATTTTCAAAATGATTATGGGAGAAGAAACACCTGATGGCGGAACATTTGAAACTGGAGAAACAGTAAAAATAGCTTACGTAGATCAAGCACATTCTAATATTGATCCTAATAAATCTATTTGGGAAAACTTTTGTGACGGACAAGAATTAATTATGATGGGTGGACGACAAGTAAATTCAAGAGCTTACTTATCTAGGTTTAATTTTGGAGGAAGTGAGCAAAACAAAAAAGTAGCAGCGCTTTCAGGAGGTGAACGCAACCGTTTGCATTTGGCTATGACTTTAAAAGAAGAAGGAAACGTACTTTTATTAGATGAACCAACCAACGATTTAGATATTAATACCCTACGAGCTTTAGAAGAAGGTTTAGAAAACTTTGCTGGTTGTGCCGTGGTTATTTCTCACGACAGATGGTTTTTAGATAGAATTTGTACTCATATTTTAGCTTTTGAAGGCGATTCACAAGTATATTACTTTGAAGGAGGATTCTCTGAATACGAAGAGAATAAGAAAAAACGATTAGGTGGTGACTTAACGCCTAAACGATTAAAATATAAAAAGTTAATAAGAAATTAAAAGTAGGTTCATCAAATCCCAATCAAAAATTGGGATTTTTTATTATAAATTATTGATTAAGACATTAAACGTATTAAAATTGTATTTATGATTACAACCTAATTGATTAATACCAACGTTTTTTATTTTTTTTAGAAGCATCTGATTTTCTTGAATTTCCAGATTCTGGTTTCTTTTTATTTCTCAAATCTGGTTTTGCATCAAGGTTAGGCACTTCGTCTGTGTAAGGATAGGGATGCTCTTTTTCTACTTTTACATTAATTTTAATTAGCTTTTCAATATCTTTCCAATAGAGTTGCTCGTCTTTGGCACAAAAGGAAATTGCCAAACCTGTATTTCCCGCTCTTCCGGTTCTTCCAATTCGGTGAACATAGGTTTCTGAAATATTTGGAATGTCAAAATTGATTACATAAGGCAAACTCTCAATGTCAATTCCTCGCGCTGCAATATCGGTGGCAACTAATACAGATATTTCTTTATTTTTGAATGCATCTAGAACACGTTGTCTTGCGTTTTGCGATTTATCTCCATGAATGGCTTCAGCAGTTACACTGTTTTTCTTCAGCGCTTTTACTACATTATCAGCACCGTGTTTTGTTCTCGTAAAAACCAATACGTTATCAATTTTATCGTTTCTGATGATGTGATATAGCAGTTTTCTTTTGTCTTCTTTTCCAACAAAATACACTTTTTGATTTACTTTTTCAGCTGTTGATGAAACAGGATCTACCGAAACATATTTTGGTTTGGTCAAAAAAGTATCTGCCAATTCACGAATAGCCATGGGCATCGTTGCTGAAAATAAAAGTGTTTGTCGGTTGTCTGGTGTTAGTTTTACAATCTTTTTTACATCGTTAATAAAGCCCATATCCAACATTTGATCGGCTTCATCTAAAACTAGAAAATGCAAGTGATCTAAATCGATAAAACCTTGTTTGTGAAGGTCTAAAAGTCTTCCTGGCGTTGCAATTAGAATATCAATTCCTTTTTTTAGTTGATCAACTTGTGGCACTTGGCTCACACCACCAAAAATAACCATCGAACGAATATTGGTATATTTTCCGTAAGTATTGAAACTTTCGTCAATTTGAATAGCTAATTCACGAGTTGGGGTTACTACCAAAGTTCTTATCACTTTTCTTTTGGCAGAAGAACCTACCAAACGATGAAGCATATTAATAATAGGAATAGCAAATGCTGCTGTTTTTCCGGTACCTGTTTGGGCACAACCTACTAAATCGGTTCCTTCTAGAATTACAGGAATGGCTTGTTGTTGAATAGGAGTAGGCGATTCATAACCCTCTTCGGTTAATGCCTGTTGTATGTTTTTTAATAAATTTAATTCGCTAAATGTCATAATTGTCATCGTCTTGAACTGTTTCAAGTGATTGCAAAGATAGGTTATATTTATTAAAGCTTTTACCTCTTGAAATGTAAAGTAATTGATGTTGTTTGTCTCTTTTTTTGATAGAAGTAGTAAAAGAAAATGATAAAATGTTTGTTTTTAGGGTATCTATTTAGAAGATTTGACATAGAAAATGAAAAATAGTTAGGATTGTCGAATTTAAAAAATGTTTATCTTTGTGAAAATTATTACATTATGGAAACTATTAACAAAATACCTAAAAATGTAGATGAACTTGTTGCGCTAATGCTTGAAAGAAAGAAAGAAAGAAAAATTGAAAACGAAAAAAAATACAATTCTCAAGAATTTCAAGAGTTTTTAATGAAATTACGCGCCTTGAAAGATAATAAACAATGAGTTATGACTATTTATTTAAAGGCGGTTCTGATAATTCTTTTGGCTTTGAAACTGACAAAGGTGTTATTTATGATGTTCAATTCCGTCCCTCTCCTTATTTATTAGGAGATGAAAACGCAATTTATGCAAATGACATATATGAATTTATTATTGAAATTGTGTATAATCCAACTGATAAAAGTCCAGCTTTAGATAATATGGTTTCTCCAACAATTGCAGCTATTTTCATGGATTTTTACATTAGAAAATCTGAAACTATTTGTATTTTTATTTGCGATTCTTCAGACGATAGACAAGATATAAGACGGAGAAAATTTGACCAATGGTTTTATGAATATCAAGATTATACGTTTTCTAAAATAGATGATAAATTTATTGATAGTCATAAGAATATATTCCCGATATCAATGATTATTAAAAAAAGCAATCCTAATTTCTCTAAAATAGTCTTTGATTTCAATACTATGATTTTGAAATATAATACAGGTAAGTAAAAAATAATGTAACCAAAAATTGTGTATGTAATTAATTGAACGACATTCCAACAATTATGTTCATAGCATTGGTTTTTACTGTTCCTCCATTCCAAACATCTATTTTGCTAGTGTTTGTTAGTCCTAAGTTTTCTCTTATTTCTAGATAAATTGTTTTATTTTTTTTTAAATCAAAGTTTTTACCAAGTCCGAAAGACAAACCAAAATCTGTTTTTTTGTTGTTTTTTGTAGTGACAACATCTGAAGAACCAAATCCAGATACATTGAGGTCGTTTGTGAATTTTGATTGTAGTAAAAACCCAATAAATGGTCCACCGTTTAGGTAAAAACTGTCTTTATTGATAAAACTATATTTTAATAGAACAGGTACTAACAAGTAATCATAATGTCTTTTTGAAGTAAAATTATATTCTTGCATTGGTTCGTCAAAATTTTGTCGAATATAAATATTGTTTGCCGCTTTTTGACTTTTACGTTCGTAATTAAGTTCCATCTTTAAACTTAGTTTTTCATTCATTTTATATTCAAAATTTATTCCACCAAGATATGCAAACGCAGAACTTTCATCATATACTTGATTGAAATTAGTAGGAATAGTATATCCTCTATAATTAGAATAATTAAGTCCGACTTGAAAACCAAACTTGATTCTAGAATTTTGTGAGTATGCGAAAAAGGAAATTATTAGGGTGAAAATTAAAAGATTTTTTTTTATTAGTAAGATTTGATATTTATAGTAATTTAATTTTGTTATTTAAGGTATTAAATTAGTCATTTCATCTACCTAACCCATCTCTACCTAACTCATCTCTACCAAAGTCTTCGCTTTAATAAAATCGGTTACTAAATAGCCAATTAATTTTCCTACCAAGTGATTGTTTTTGTCGTAATCTAAACTTGGTGCTCCTTCGCAAATGTGCAAGTAAGCCGCATTTTGGTGTTTGCCAAAAAAGTAAATAAATTGACGCACTTCTTCTACAGAAAATCCACTTAATGTCATAGCACTGCAAGGGATGTTGGGTAGAGAATCTAAGTCAATTTCTACGCCATAGTAATCATTTTTTATGAAGTTTAAAGCAAATTGCATTTCGCTATTAAAATTTTTGGTCATTTTAATCTTCATGCTATCATAAGTGTTGTACAAAACTCTGTCTTTTAATGTTTTAAGTTTGTCTAAAACACTTTTAGAGGTATAGCAATGGTGCAAGCCAAAGATGAAATATTTTTTTAAAAAACCTTCTTCAAAAGCATACGAAAATCCGTTTCCGCTGTGGCGTCCTTCCAAAATTCTAAAATCAGAATGGGCATCAAAATTTACGGCATTTATTGGTTTTCCTTTGGCTAAAGCGGTTCCTTTTATGTTTCCGTAGGCGTTGTTGTGTCCGCCACCAATCACCAAAGGTATTTTTCCTGTAGCTACGATTATCGAAATAATATGCGCCACTTCTTTGTCAATTTTTACTACTAATTCACTTAATTTTTTTCTATCGGCGGTTATGTTAAAATCTAGATTTTGAACCAATTCCATTTCTTCGGCTACGTCTAATGCACCCAAAACTACAATCTGTGATCCTTTGCAAAAACGATTGTGCTGAATATTGGCAATGCTTTTTATAGCGCTTTCCCATGCAGTACTTGCTCCTGGTCGACCATAATTTGCTCTTACTCCAATATCCTCTGGAATTCCGAATAAAACAAATTGTTGTTCACATTCTTTAAGGAATTTAGCCACATCTTGTTCTTTTGGAATGGTTATCATTTTTTCTCCAAATTTCACTTCACCACTGCGATGATTAGTAATCTTTGACAAATCGGCTGAAGTAAAACGAATCAATTTTTCCATGAAATTAAATCTTTGGCTCCAAAAATAATATAATTATCTAAAGTTACGTTATACAATTAAATATTATTAAATTTGCATAACAAAATAGTATATTCAAAATGGAAAATCAAAAAGGAAATTCATCATTAAAAGCCATCATTCTAGTACTTTCGTTATTGTTATTAGGAAGTTTGTTTTACATCTTTAAATTATCAACAGACACCAAAACTCTTGAAACGGAGGTTTCTTCTGTAAAAACAGAAAAAGACAATGTTCTTAAAGATTTAGAAGAGCTAAAAGCTACTTATGATACTGCAATTGCAGAAAACACGTCAATGTCTGATGAGTTAATCGCTGAAAGAGAAAAAGTTGTAGGATTGATGGCACAATTAGAGAAATCTAAAGGCGATGTAAATGCTATGACAAAATATAAACAACAAGTTGCTGTATTACAAACCAAAATGAACAGTTTGATGCAAGAAGTGAACGTGTTGAAAAAAGAAAATCAAAAACTTACTACAAATTTAGACAGCACTAATGTAGTTTTGAAGGATTCTAAAAATTACAATCAAGTACTTGTAGGTCAGAACGAAGAACTATCTAAAACGGTAGAAAAGGCGTCTAAATTGTCTGTATTGAATTTGAAAACGGGCTCTTACAAACTTAAAGGTTCAGGAAAACAAATAGAAACAGATAAAGCGAGTAGGGTAGATATCTTAAAAGTGAGTTTTACTATTGCCGAAAATAGTGTTGCAAAATCTGGAGATAAAACCTATTATGTTCAGGTTATTGATAGTAAAAATAATGTTCTTGGTGATAAAGTGACTACAAGTTTTGAAGAAAAATCATTGACATATAGTTTTACTTCAACAGTAAAATATGAAAACAAAACAGTTGATGTTGTTAAAGATTTGCCCGGAAAAGATTTTCAGAAAGGAACTTATTTTGTAAATGTGTTTGACAAAGCAGAATTGGTTTCAAAATCTAGTTTTACGTTACGATAAAACAGTTTTTAATTCAAAATAGGAAAAGGTGTTTGCTTCATACGGTAAACGCCTTTTTTGTTTTTAACTTGTTAGCTTAACAATAACAGTAATAGTGCTTTTTGATGTTATATCAAATTGCTATTTTATAAAGCCATTTTGTATTAATACCGATTATGTAATGCTTCGCCAGTTCGCAAGCTCGGGTCAAAATAGTCCAATAAAATTGGATAGCACCATAAATTTTACCAAAAAGAATTTCAATAAGATCACTATTATGTTAATATTTTTGATAGTGATGAAATGTTTAGAAGCGTTAGTTTTAGTTTAAAGTTGGAAGTATTGTATTTTGATTCATCAACATTTATCATTTATTAAAAAAGAACTTTTTCAATTCTAATGACCACTCTTCTGTTGGCATACTCAATATCTTTACGTTTTTTGGAACTTGCAATTTTTCTTGTTTCGGGTTTGGATTCACCAAAATAACTTATTTGAATTTGGTCGGTGGTGATTCCTTTGCTAATAAGATAATTGGCTACTTCTTGCACTCTTTTTTTAGAAAGTGCCAAATTAGTTATTTCAGTTCCAACAGCATCGGTGTGTCCTTCAAGGTAAACCATGAGTTTTGAAGTTTTTTCTATTTCAAGTTTCTTAACAACATAAGTATCCAAAAAAGAAGCATTTGTAGCACAAACTTCCCACTGATTGGTTGGATAATACAGCGTATATATTATAGCTGTTTGTTCCTTTTTAGAAGCCGTCTGTGCCACAACAGAAGTCAAAAAAAAGGAGCATAGTAATAGAATTGCTGATTTTTTTTTGAACATAGTATTAGTAAAGTTTTATTTATTGCTAATGATATGATTGATTATTTAGGAAAAGCCTTTTTAAAAATTATTTCAATAGTAATGCTTTTAATTCCTCATAGCTCCTAATCTTAAAACTTATTTTTTCTTTTCCTAATACGCTTTCAATCTGTTTTGGAATTTTTAATTTTATATTTAAAACAGGTTCAACAACATCTAAAAACTTAATAGGATGTGCCGTTTCTAAGAAAAAACCAATGGAGTTTGGTTGTTTTTCTAATTCTTTTTTCAAACCTAAATAACCAACTGCACCGTGAGGTTCGGCAACATAGCTAGAATTGGTATGAATGTTTTTCATAGCCCATTTGGTTTCTTCATCGGTATAAGTGTAGGAAGAAAAGTCTTTTTCAAATTGTGCCAAATCGTGATTATACAATTCTTGAATACGCACAAAATTACTAGGGTTTCCAACATCCATAGCATTTGAAATTGTGGCCACAGAGGGTTTTGCGTTGTAAATACCGTTTTCTAAAAACCTTGGGATGGTATCATTGGCATTGGTGGAAGCTACAAAATGGGCTAGCGGCAAACCTAGTTTTTTAGCCATAATCCCGGCACAAATATTTCCGAAGTTTCCGCTAGGACAAGACACAATTAAGGATTTGTTGTATTTTTTCAATGCTTTGTAGGCAAAGAAAAAATAAAACATTTGTGGCAACCAACGAGCAATATTTATGGAGTTGGCCGAGGTTAATTTTTTGTGTTTTAAATCGGCATCTAGAAACGCTTTTTTGACCATATCTTGGCAATCGTCAAAAACGCCATCAACTTCTAGAGCGGTAATGTTTTGACCCAAAGTAGTCAATTGTCGTTCTTGAATGTCACTCACTTTTCCTGAAGGATAAAGAATTACCACTTCAACACCTTTTACGCCCAGAAATCCACTCGCAACCGCACCACCAGTATCACCAGAAGTTGCCACTAAGACTATATTTTTTTGATCTTTATCTCGATTAAAATAAGCCAAACATCTTGACATGAATCGTGCACCAACGTCTTTAAAAGCCATAGTTGGTCCGTGAAATAACTCCAACGAATAGACATTTTCTTCTACTTGTACCAGAGGAAAATCAAACGACAAGGTTTCTACAATGATTCGCTTTAATTCAGTTGTGGGAATTTCGTCTCCTACAAATTGCTGAATAGCTTTAAAAGCAATTTCTTCGTTTGAAAAGTTCTCAATGTCTTCAAAAAAAGATTGTGGTAATTGATTAATTGTTTCAGGAAAATACAAACCTTTATCAGGTGCAAGTCCTTGAATAACGGCTTCTTGGAAAGAAACTTTGATTGCTTTATTGTTTAAACTGTAATATTTCATATAAGAGTTTTAAGCTACGCGTTTTGGGTTTCGTGTTGCTTTTCTTTGTCCAATTTTTGTAAAAACTAGTAACTTGCAACGTTTAGCGGCTTCAACAAGTGACGATGAACCAAGACCAAGCCTTCACAAATATAACAAAAACTTTTAATTAAAAACCTTTCCAATTTCTTATATCTCCCGTGCCTCGCCATTTCTTGAAGCGCTGTTGTGTGATGTAATTTTGTTTACGGTTCGTCACATTCAGTTTTAATTTGAATAAACAGTTTATTGAACTCTTTTTCCATTGAGCCATCATCATTTACTCTTTTTACTTTGCTATTGCCACAATTCCACCAACCATAAGTCATCAACTCAATTTTCGCATATAGTAACCTGTCTTTAGAATTGTATTTTTCATTATACCTTTCCATAAATTTTTCAGGTGCTCCATTTTTACTTTTTTGTTTTTCAATTAAATTACGCCAAGATTTTAAAAGTTCAGTTGTATCATTTGATGACAAGACTTCAGCATATTCGGAACAGTATTTTGAGTATTTATTATTCAACAAAATTGATGGATTTGAGTATGCTTCTATAGTAATTTTTTTTAATTCATATTCATCTTCTAATTCTTGTAATCTTTCTTTTTTTAGTTTATTCCAAAATGGATTGGATACTATTTTTCTATTATATAAAGCTTTTTTATCAATGTATTCAGACATCAGTTTGTATATATTTAATTTTTCAATATCCTCTATAAAATGTGCGTTAGAGTTAGTTTCTAAAGCGATACCAGAAAAAGTAAACCATAAATCATAAGTGTTTTTTAATTCCAATTCTGAATACTTTTTAGGATTATAAGTTCCAGTATTTTCACATAGTTCTGTTGTCCATTTAAAAACAGCTTTTTTATCACTATTTTTAGATAGAGCTATTTTGTTTTCCGCGTTTTTATCTTTGTCTACACAAGACAAAATAAAAAATGAAGATATTATTATTAGTGCAGTTTTACTCATATTATATCACACAACTTTCAACTTGTAACAATTAATTATACTATTTTAACACCATTCGGATTTATTTTTGAAACATGTAAGTCAAATGTAATTCCACTATTTTGATAACTTTTACTCATGGCAAAGGCAACTTTATCAGCTTTATCTTGTCCTTTGCACAAGGCGAAAATAGAAGGTCCAGCTCCTGAAATTCCGGAACCTAAAGCACCATTGTGTATTGCTGCAATTTTTACTTCATCAAAATTAGGAATCAAATGTTTTCTTAATGGTTCGATGATAACATCTACAAGTGAACGACCTATTAAATCATAATCGGAAGTGTACAAACCAGCTATCAAACCTCCGAGATTTCCTGTTTGTGTAATAGCATCTTTTAGTGGAATCATGGGTAGCAAAACCGCACGTGAATCTGCTGTTTTTACTTCAATATGCGGATGCAAAACTACAGCGTAAAGTTCGCTCGGACTTTCAATTCGAATCACGTCCAAAGGATTATAACCTCTTACCAAAGTAAAACCACCGAGTAGGCAAGGAGCCACGTTGTCTGCATGTTCGCAACCACTTGCAATGGCTTCGCCTTTCATAGCAAAATCCACCAATTCGTATTTTGAAAAAGGTTTGCCAAGCAATTCATTAATTCCAAAAACCGCTCCAGCCGCACTTGCAGAAGAACTTCCAATGCCACTTCCTGCTTTGATTTTTTTATTAATTTCTATTTCAAAACCAAAATCAATTTCTAAATTTTTTATAATAGCCAAAGCCGCAACGCCAGCCACATTTTTTTCGGTTTCTATGGGTAAATCGGCTCCAGTTATTTTAGTTATACGAATGCCTTTTTCAGCCGATGTTCTTATAATCATTTCATCACCAATTCCTTCTATACAAGATCCCATTACGTCAAATCCGCAATTGAGATTGGCAATGGTTGCCGGACAAAATATTTTTATTTCGTTCATATTATTTTGGTTTCGAGTTTGAAAGTTTCGGGTTTCGGGTTTTGTTTGGCTTATAACTAGCAACTCGTAACTTGTAACTTTTCAACTGTTTTATACATTTCCAATTCGAATCACATCGGCAAAAATCCCCGATGCGGTAACAGCTGCGCCAGCACCAGCGCCTTTTATAAACATTTCCAATTCGAATCACATCGGCAAAAATCCCCGATGCGGTAACAGCTGCGCCAGCACCAGCGCCTTTTATAATCAAGGGTTGGTCAATGTATCTATCAGTATAAAATTCGACAATGTTATCTTTTCCTTCCAAATTGTAAAACGGACTTTCTTTCGGAATAAATTGTAAACCAACACACGCTTTTCCGTTATCAAACGAAGCTACGAATTTTAATCGACAATCTTTCGATTTTGCTTCGGCTAAAAGGTTTTCAAAATGACTTGCATGTTTGGTTAATGAGTTGAAAAATGCTTCATTGGTGGTTGTTTCCATACATTCATTTGGCAAGAAGCTATTGTTTTCTATATGTTCCATTTCCATTTCATAGCCACTTTCTCTTATTAGAATTAAAATTTTTCTAGCCACATCAACACCACTTAAATCAATTTTTGGGTCGGGTTCTGTAAAACCCTGTACTCCAGCTTCTTTTACTACGTCATGAAAATTATAGGTTTCACTAAAATTATTAAAAATAAAGTTCAAACTTCCCGATAAAACGGCATTAATTCTGTTCACTTTATCACCTGAGGCAATTAGATGTTTAAGTGTATCAATGATTGGTAAACCTGCGCCAACATTAGTTTCAAATAAGAAAGGAGCGTTGTATTTTCGAGATAATGATTTTAAATATTTATAATTCTCAAATTTAGAAGAACAAGCAATCTTGTTACAGGTTACGACTGAAATATTTTGTTTTAAAAATTGGTCATAAATCGAAGCGATGTCGTAATTGGCAGTAATATCTACAAAAATACTATTGCGTAAATTTAAACTTTTTGCCTTTGTTATAAATTTAGAAACGCTAGCATTTTCTCCATTTTCTATCAATGATTTCCAATCTTTTAAGTTCATTCCATCTTCATCGAAAATCATTTTTCGAGAATTAGAAAGTGCAATTACTCGAACATTTATTTTAAGATTTTCTTTCAAGAATTTCTTTTGTTGGTTGATTTGGTCGATGAATTTTTCGCCTACATTTCCGACGCCCATAACAAATAAATTCAACTGTTTGGTATGGTCTTCAAAGAAGCGTTCGTGAAGCGTATTCAAAGCTTTTTTAACATCTTTTTCGTTGATTACCACCGAAATATTTCTTTCGGAAGCGCCTTGTGCAATGGCTCTGATATTCACGTTATTTTTTCCTAAAGTGCTGAACATTTTGCCACTCAAACCTTGGTGACTCTTCATGCTTTCACCCACTAAAGCCACAATGCACAAGTCTTTTTCAACAAGGCAAGGATCAATTTTATTTTGGCTGATTTCTATTTGAAATTCATTTTCAATTGCTTTTTTAGCAACATCGGCATCTTGGTTTTGAATTCCAATACAAATAGAATGTTCAGACGATGCTTGGGTGATAAAAATAACATTAATATTATTTTGCGAAAGCACAGAAAACAGACGTTTAGAAGAACCTGATACACCTATCATTCCTGAACCTTCTAAGGTAAGTAATGCTATTTTATCAATATGAGAAATCCCTTTTATAGGGTTGTTAGAAGCTTTATTTTCGTTGGAAATATAAGTCCCAAAAGCTTGAGGTTCGAAAGTGTTTTTAATCCAAATAGGAATTTGCGAATTCAAAACAGGTTGAATCGTTGGTGGATACAACACTTTAGCGCCAAAATGAGACAATTCCATAGCTTCTTGATAGGATATCGACTCAATAGGTTGGGCTTGTTTTACAATTTTTGGGTTGGCCGTAAACATGCCATTCACATCAGTCCAAATTTCCAATGCGTCTGATTTTGTTCCGTTGGCAATAATGGCAGCCGTATAATCGGAGCCACCACGACCAAGCGTTGTAGTGTTTTGATGTTCATCAGAAGCAATAAAACCAGGTAAAAGAACGACTTGCGATTTATTGGAAGTAAAATATTCTACAATTAATTTATTAGTCAATTCAAAATCAACAGAGGCTTTCCCGAAGTTAGAGTTGGTTTTGATTAACTCTCTACTGTCTTTGAAATTGCTGTTTGGAATGGTTTGTTGTAAAGCAGTCGCAATAATTTGTGATGACAATAATTCGCCAAAACTGGCAATAGCATCAGCAGTTCTTGGAGATAATTCACCTAAAAGGAAACAGCCATCAAGCAAGGTTTGCATTTGATTGATTTGACTGTTAATCTTTATTAGCAATTGATTTTGATTAGAATTATCTACCAAATCAGCAATAGTATCAAAGTGTTTCTGTTTGATTTCTTCGATTATATTTTTATAGGATTCATCTTTTGCGGCAGCTTTTTTAGAGGCATTAATTAGAATATCTGTCACGCCACTTAATGCAGAAACTACTACTGTAAGTTTGTTTTCTTTTGCTTTTTGATGGATAATTTCGATTGCGAGTTTTATGTTTTGAGCGTTGGCTACAGATGTTCCGCCGAATTTTAGTGTTATCATAGTTTAAATTCCAATAATTTAAATTTCAAATCCCAATCAATCAGTGTTAGAATTTGTTATTTGTAATTTGATTTTTTTTGCCGATTTATCCACGATTTTTCTTCTTTCTAACGGAAAGTGCATAAATCATTATTATATGTGAAAATTATACCCCAAATGGGGTTGTAGTTGTTGTAGATGTTTTGCAAACAAAAATCGCATCCAAAGAAGTGGTTGTGAAAAGTGAAGTGTTATTGTTTTTGTTGTTCATCATACGTTTCAAAGGTAGTATTTTTTGTATATCAAAAAAATGTTACTTGTATTTTTATGAATATCATAATTTTATATCGTTATCGTATTTGAAATAAGTTATTTGAATCGTTATAAAAGCCAAAAATTATTGATTTGCTAATAAAATAGAAGTTAAAATAGTTGTATTTTAACAATTGTTTGTTGAATTTTGAACTCAAATTACATTCAAAAATGGAGCATTCGCATTACATCAGTTCAGAAGTGTTGCAATTAGAGACTTTGCAAGACATTATATCGCAAGACAAACCAATTGCCTTATCGGAGGAAGCTAAAATTAACATTCAAAAATGCCGTGAGTATTTGGATAAAAAAATGGCTTTGCACGATAAACCGATATACGGAATTAATACTGGTTTTGGTTCATTATGTAATGTGATTATATCTGATGAAAACTTATCGCAACTTCAAGAAAACTTGGTAAAATCGCATGCGTGTGGAACAGGAGATGAAGTGCCACAAGAGATTGTGAAAATCATGTTGTTGCTTAAAATTCAGAGTTTGAGTTATGGAAATTCGGGTGTTCAATTGCAAACAGTTGAGCGCTTAGTTGATTTTTATAACAATGATATTTTGCCTGTAATTTATACACAAGGTTCTCTAGGTGCAAGTGGCGATTTGGCTCCATTAGCTCATTTATCGTTGCCTTTGTTGGGCGAAGGTGAAGTATACTATGAGGGTAAGAAAGTACATTCATCTAAAGTATTGAAAAAAATCAATTGGCAACCAATTGTTTTGCAATCTAAAGAAGGATTGGCTTTGCTAAATGGAACACAATTTATGAGTTCGTATGGAAGTTATATTTTGCTAAAAGCGATGAAATATTCTTATTTAGCTGATGTGATTTCGGCAATTTCATTAGAAGGATTTGATGGAAGAATTGAACCTTTTAATGAGTTAATTCATTATGCTCGTCCACACAAAGGTCAGATTGTGACAGCTAAACGCATGACAGAATTGTTGGAAGAAAGTCAAATTATTGCACAAGAAAAGCAACACGTTCAAGACCCTTATTCCTTTAGATGTATTCCACAAGTACATGGTGCTTCTAAAGATGCTATTGATTATGTGAAGAAAGTATTTAAGACAGAAATCAATTCAGTGACCGATAATCCAAATATTTTTGTAGGTGAAGACGTGATTATTTCTGGTGGAAATTTCCATGGACAACCTTTGGCTTTGGCTTTAGATTTTCTGGCAATTGCTTTATCAGAATTAGGAAGTATTTCAGAAAGAAGAACCTATCAGTTGATTTCAGGATTACGTGGTTTACCAGCTTTTTTAGTAGATAACCCGGGTTTAAATTCGGGTTTTATGATTCCACAATATACGGCTGCAAGTATTGCAAGCCAGAACAAACAATTGGCAACTCCAGCAAGTATTGATAGCATTGTTTCGAGTAACGGACAAGAAGATCACGTTTCTATGGGCGCTAATGCTGCAACCAAATGCTTAAAAATAATGGAAAATTTAGAGCGTATTTTGGCTATAGAATTGATGAATGCTTCGCAAGCTATTGAATTTAGAAGACCTTTACAATCTAGTGCTTTTATTGAAATGTTTTTAAAATCGTATCGAGAAGAAGTTCCTTTTGTAAAAGAAGACCGAATTCTTCACTATGATATTGAAAAATCGGTTGCGTTTTTGAATACTTTTTTGATTGATTTGGAGGAGTAAAACCTAGTTTGTTTTTAAAAAATCTTCAGGAGTTAAAACCCCAATTTTACTTTTTTTGTAATCTTTGGTGTTTCTTGTAATTATTGTATTTATAGTTCCATTTTGTTCAGCCGAATAGTTTTGTAAGGCATCTTCAAAGTCTTTGAAATCTGAATTTAATGCTGTAATAATTGCGTTTTTATCAACATTTAAAATTTCTAAGAGAGAAACTAAGGACTTCAGTTTTTCAATTACTTTTTCGTGTTTACCTTTTTGACTTAATAAATAATAAACATTACTCAAAATAACAGGAGTTATATATCCTGCAATAATTTTTTTTTCACATAATGATAAAACTTGTGCAGCATTTTTCAGAAAATGGTTCTCTGTCAAAAAAGAAATCTAAAATTACATCAGAATCAATTAAAACGTTTTTCATTGTTTTAAATATTTATCTGAAAGCCGTTTTGTCAATTCTTTTTTATAATCAAAATCTTTTTCAGCTTGGAATGAACCTTTTAGTGATTTAACTATTGGACTAAGTTCTTCTGTATCTTTTTTGCTTTCTTTAACCAAAGTTTTTAAATAATTTTCAATGATATTTGACAAACTACTTTGTTTATTTTTAGCATATTTCTTTGCTTTTTCAATAACGATTTCGTCAATTGTGAGGGTTAATTTGGTATTCATGATTTTAAATTATTTATACAAAGATACTAAAAAACCAATTACACGTGTGTATTTTTATTTTTTTATACGTTTCCTAATTGGTTTTATAACACCAAACTCAAAATACCCAAAACAGCAGGAACAGCTTGCACAAACAATATTCGTTTAGAAACGGTTATGGCACCATAAATTCCAGCAACTAAAACACAGATTAGAAAAAACAACGCAACATTTTTACTCCAAATAGCATCTGAAATAAAGAGCGACCAAATCAATCCTGCGGCGAGAAATCCATTGTATAAACCTTGATTGGCTGCCATGATTTTGGTTTTTTCAAATTGATCTTTGGGTATAGTTTTGAATACTTTTTTGGCACGAGTAGTCCAAGCAAACATTTCTAACCAAAGAATGTATAGGTGAATAAAAGCTGTAAATCCGACGATTAATTGTGATAGTATATTCATGGTTTCAGGTTTCATAATTTTGGTTTACATAAAGAATAATTTTTCACTATCAACCGACAAAATATAAAAACAGGCAAAAAATATCCTTTAACCCTTGTAAATTCAAGGGTTAATTTATGAATCAAAAAACCTACC
>JAIFLT010000022.1 GCA_020048955.1 Flavobacterium sp. | reverse complement strand
AGGATCTTTTATCATTTGGATCTGTAGAAGTTAGAAAAGCTATTGTAAGATTTGATTTCACTACTGTTTGATATTACTTTTTCAATCCTTTGTAAAGATATTGAACTGTAAAGAACTCTTCAAAAACACCAAAAGTTACTTTATTGATAAATTTTGTAAGCGATTTGCCTTTATATATGTTTAAAGAACTGATTATTTGTTTTGTAACTAATCCTGAAGATTCGAGTAGAGCAATAATATTTTTTTTACAATAAAATCGATAATGAGTGTAGTCTAAAATTCCGCTTTCTTCATATTTAAAATCTCCTTTTAAAAAGACTTGTTTAAAAACACTATAATGCCTAACATTTGGCATACTTACCAAGATTTCTCCGTTAGGTTTTACTGTTTTATATATTTTTTCTAACGCAATTTTAGGCTCTATTAAATGTTCTAATACATCGGCAAGAATAACAACATCAAAATAATTATCATATTTAGAAACATCTAGCGACTCGATATTTCCAAAAATAAATGTGTCTAGAGGTAAATATTTTTCTTTGTTTTTAGTGTCTTCAAATATATCAATACCAACGACTTCTTGAGCAATATTGCTCGATTTCAAGTGATATAAAGTTGCACCATAAGCAGCGCCTATTTCTAAAATTTTCAATCCTTTTTTACTTTCATCTATTAAACTGATTAAATCATGTCTAACATTTGAATAATAATCGCTGTCCTTTTTTTCGTAGTTCATGCTGTAAATTTTGCCCTTAAATATACTTTATTTCTATTTACAAAGTAATAATAATTAGTGTTTTATAAAAAAGAAAAACTATTCTATTGTAAAAACTATTTTAATAATTTTTTTAATTCAACACCAACTGGTTCCATTGGATATAATATTGGATCATAAACAACACCTTCTTTAACAACTGGTGTTAATGTTGATAAATCATAATTTAAAGTCATTTGTTCATTTGGTCCAAAAAATTGAAAAAACGAATTACCTTTTACTTCCCATTTTTTGTTAAAGTAATTAACCAAAAAATTGTTTATTTTTATTTCATCTTGTTTATTGTTTTCTCCCATGTCAATTCGCAAAAAAGTAAACTTAACATCCTCTGGCAACTCAAAAATAACTTTTTGACTGTTTTCACTTCCTTTTACGGGTATTCTCACAGAAAATTTGTCATTAAAATTTAATGTTCCGTCTTCGGTATAATATAATTGAAAGGTGTCGTCTTTTTTAACGACCATATCAATTGTAACTTTAACTTTACTCTCAACCACTTGAGGTGTTTCAACTTTTAAATCATCAACAGATTTTTCGTTTTTACATGAAAAAATTGATATTAACACCAATAATAATATGAATCTTAATCTTATTCTCATTTTTTTATTTTTTGCAAATTTATAATTTTTTTATTTTAAAATCACCTCGCGAAAAATATTTTTCAACAAAGCAATATACTAAAATAAAGAAATAGCGACTTCCCATTTCTTTTATTTTTAATTTTGATTCACCATATTTTCTATTTGTCCAAGAGTTTGGAACTACAGTATAGCTATAACCTCTTATAATTGCTTTCAATGGCAATTCAATGGTTAAATTAAAGTGTGGCGATAAAATGGGTTTTACGCCATCTATAACTTCTCTTTTGTATAATTTAAAAGCATTAGTCGTATCGTTGTATTTGATTCGCATCACCATTCTAATAATGAAATTAGCAATACGGTTGATAATCTTTTTTACCCACGGATAATCTATTACTTTGCCACCTTTGATAAATCGGCTTCCAAAAACACAATCATAATTTCCCTCAATCATTGTGGTGTAGTATCGAATTAAATCATAAGGTGAGTCTGATAAATCTGCCATCATCACGGCAACACAATCACCTGAAAAACGTTCCAGCCCAAAACGAACGGCATATCCAAAACCATTTGGTCCATGATTCGTTTCATATTTCAAAGAAGGATATTTTTGAGCCAACGTTTCTAAAACCTTACGCGTATTATCTTTAGAATTATCATCTACAACAAAAATTTCATGGTCAATAGTAACTTTAGAAAATGCCTCTTCTATTTGGTCAATCGTTTCTGTGATAGACTCTTCTTCGTTGTGAGCAGGAATTACGATGCTTAGTTTCATTAATTACTTTTATTACTTGTGGCAATGTAAATCTGTGTCAAAATATCATTGATATCATACTTCCAGGTCCAAGCAGGGTAATGTGCTTTGAATTTAGACACATCACTTATCCACCAAATGTGGTCTCCAACCCTATTGGTTTCTGTATATTGATAATTCATTGGCTTACCTGTAATTTTTTCACACATTTCTATCGCTTCTGCCATGGAACAATTGGAGTGTCTTCCGCCTCCAGCATTATAGACTTCACCCTGGCGAGGATTTTGATAAAAATGCCAAAACATATTGACCAAATCCCAACTGTGGATATTATCTCGAACTTGTTTTCCTTGGTAACCAAAAACGGTGTATTTATCTCCTGTAATGGCACATTTCATCAAATATGACAAAAAACCATGCAATTGTGTTCCCGAATGATTTGGTCCTGTTAAACAACCGCCACGAAAAACTCCGGTATTCATACCAAAATATTTTCCATATTCTTGAACTAAAACATCAGCTGCCACTTTTGAGGCGCCAAACAAGGAATGTTTTGTTTGATCAATACTCATGCACTCATCAATTCCTTCTTTGAAATAAGGATGTGATTCGTTTATTTCCCAACGTTTATCTAATTCCACCAAGGGTAAATAATTAGGTGTATCGCCATACACTTTATTGGTAGATGTGAAAATAAAGGTAGCTTCAGGTGCATGCAACCGAGTCATTTCAAGCATATTCAACGTTCCGTTAGCGTTTACTGTAAAATCAGTCAATGGTTCACGAGCTGCCCAATCGTGACTTGGTTGCGCTGCTGTATGAACAATTAATTTTATATCGTCATTATATTTTGAAAAGAGTTTTTCAAGTTCTTCTACATTTCTAATATCAATAGCATGATGTTCAAAATTTGGCACATCGTTAATTAATTTTCTGGTATTCCATTCGGTAGAGGCATTTTCACCAAAAAAGACTTGACGCATATTGTTGTCTATACCAATTATTTTATCAAATTTATTAGCAAAAAAAGCAACTGATTCACTACCTATTAAACCTGATGATCCTGTAATTATGCAAATTTTCATTATTGTGATATTTTATATTCTTTAACTCTAATCTTTTCTTTAAAGTATTTGTCTTTTAATTTAAAATTAAAACTTTTTATTTCTTTTGTCGGTTCCAAACTTTCATTTTTCAAAATCTTTTCAAAATCATCTGTATTTTCAATGAAATGTGTATAGAAAATCCCTGTTTTTAATTGTGCTTTAGAGCTTTTAAAATCTATTAATCTATTGTTAATTGTTTTTATATTTAGTACAACTTCTGGAGCATATTCTAAAAATGAGTTTATTTTTCCAGTAACTGAATTATACAATTCAACTTCATAAAAACAATTTTCTTTTATTATTAAAGGTGAATTTAACAGTAAGGCATACTCATTTTGTAATAATAAACTTATCGGTTTAAAATCACTTTTTCGTTCTAAAAGCAATAACTTTCGTTCTTGAAAAATGAAAGTTTCTACTAATTGATAGTTTTTAAATAAAACTAAATAAACTTTTGATTCGTCTAGTAAAGGATAAGTAGCATTGATTGATTTATAATCAAACAATACAAATTTTGGTGCTTTTGATGAATTATAATGATTAAAATTTAACTCTTCAAGATAGGGTGTGTATGCAGTGTATGATTGAATTACTGGTCTAGGCAAATAATTAAGTTTGTTTTCATATAATAACTGAATATTCCAAGGAAAAATATCAATGGTATTGTCTTTTATTTTATTTAAAACTGATGGAGGTAATTGATTATCATTTGGAAATAATTTAAAAGTTGATGTTGGTGTATAACTTGAATAATTATCTATGTATCCTTTTTTACTAGTTTTATCTATCATACTGGCAAAAAGATTAGGTTCATTATTTGCTATAACATAAACTGGAATTACTAAAATTGGTATGAGAAGTAAATTAATTTTATTTTTAAAAGAAAATTCGAAAAAACAACTCAAGGCTAATACTAAAAGTGGAAAGAATTTAAAAAACTCCATAATATGAGGTAAATCTGCTCTTAAAAAAGCTTGTTTATATAAAATAAATAATCCTGAAAGAAATAATATAAAAACAAATATGTTTTTGAACAATTTTTCTTTTTCTATATACATTTTATAAACAAAAAACAGTAAAGTAATTACAATTAACAATATTGATATTGGGTGTAATTTTTCATAATCCTCAGCTCTAAGATACATTATTTCGTTATACCCACTAACCATTTCTAATCCAACTTTAATATAATTTAAAATTGATACATTTAAAATTTGTGAAAATATAACTATTAATAGGATTGGTGCTATTAAATAAAAGAGTAAAAGAGTGATTTTTTCAAGTTTAAAAAATCCTAAATAAACAAGAGATAAAACAAATAATAAAAAGCAAATTAGTCCTGTATTAAATTTTATAAAAAATAAGAGAACAACAATTAATATTTGGAAAACATAATTTATTAAAGCTGCTTTATCTATATTTTTTTTTATCCAAAAAAGTAGAAAAAAGTAAAATACAAGTGCATTTCCACCACCCAAATAATTTGGTAAAAACAAGACAACTAGAGCAATAAAAACAGCAACAATGATTTTGTTTTTACTTTTTGAAAAATTATCATAAAATAAAAAAAATAAATTTATAGCATAAAATAAATCAAATAACAAAAAATGAAGGGCTTTACAATTCCAACCTGTTTTTATTGCTAAATATGACAATGGGCCATAGGTAAATGCAATGTCATTGCCCCAATTCAAATTTTGAAAATTTGCATAATTTAAAGTTATAGCCCAGGATAGGTCAAGAGAATCTCCTCCAGAAAAAGGATAAATATCTAATGCTAAAAATGATGGAAACAATAAGTAGGAACAAATTAATGAAAATACTAATCCTATTATTTTTAATTTATCATTTAATAATTGTTTCATGTTTTCTATACTATTTTAATATTGTTTCTAATTGCTTTTCATTGTCTTTAATCCAATTATAAATATCTTGAAATGTTGTTTCAACCGATTTTTTGGGTTTCCAACCAATTTCAGATTCAATTTTAGAATTATCTGTGACAAAAATTCTTAAATCGGCAGTTCTTGTTTCGGGAATTTGATCAATTTGAATTGAGTTTCCAGATATTTTTTCGCAAATAACGGTCATTTCTTTTAATGATGCACTATTTTCTAATCCTCCAC
The DNA here is from genome assembly GCA_020048955.1 of Flavobacterium sp. Lineage (GTDB taxonomy): Bacteria > Bacteroidota > Bacteroidia > Flavobacteriales > Flavobacteriaceae > Flavobacterium. The sequence goes on along the minus strand of JAIFLT010000022.1, from coordinate 20,246 downwards.
CAACATTATAAATTTTGCCTTCAAATTTTTCTATATTGTGAATTTGTAAATCTACTAAATCTACTAAATCATCAACGTGAAGAATATCACGAACTTGTTTCCCTGTTCCGCCATACCCAATATATTTTAATGATTGATTCCAGTAGTGCTTTGCCATCCAAAGTGTTACAACTCCTTGATCGGTTTTACCCATTTGTCTTGGACCTGCAATAACACCAAATCTTGTAATTGCGGCTTTTAAGCCATAAAAAGCGGCATATTCCTGAATAAATAATTCTGAAGATAATTTTGTTGTGCCATAAAAAGAACGTGCACCATCTAACGCTAATTTTTCGGAAATTCCTTTGGGTGAAATTCCATTACTTTTTTGGTTTTCATTAAATAGGAATCGGGTATCGTTTTCAGTAAAAGTTGCTTCTTCTATTATTTCAATTGGATAAACTCTACTTGTAGAAAGAAAAATAAGTTTGGCTCTATATTTTACACAAGCGTTAAAACAATTTATTGAACCGTAAAGATTATTATTAATTACATACGTTGGATCTGAATCTAAACCTGCTGTAACCGATGGTTCTGCAGATGCTTCAATTAAAACATCAAAATTTCCTATAGCAAGAATATCTTCATTATTTCTAATGTCTCCATGAATAAACTGTATTCCTTGTTTTTGAAAATCAATTAAATTTAATTCAGAACCACGTCGCTTTAAATTATCAAAAGCAACGATTTCATATCCAGGGTATTTTTTTTTTAGTTGAATACAAAGCGTTGAACCAACAAATCCTGCTCCACCTGTTATAACTATTTTCATTATTTTTAAATTTAATTTATTTAACAAAAAAAGACTGCCAAATAAAAGTGACTATTATGTTTTAAAATTTTTAAGCAGTTTCACCATCTTTAAAGTGCAATTTAAATTAGGGTCAACTTTTTTTGATTTATCTTTACTTTTATGAATAAAGGTTTGATTATTTTCATTGTAAATCAAATCATTATTAATTACAAAATAATCTAATATTTCCTTTCTATTTATTATGCTTTTTTTGTCATTTTTTTCGATTGTTATACTCTTTATATTGATTTCTTTTTGATGAGGATTTTCGCCTAAATCAAGCCTTAAATTAGTAATATTTAAATTTTCAGGTAAATAAAAGACAACTTTTTGTTCGGTAAGATTTCCTATTATATTTATTTTTTCCGAATTTCCTTCTGAAAAGTTAAATGAATTATCAATGGTATAAAATAATTGAAACTGATCGTCATTTTGAACAACAACATCTAATGTTATTTTATTGTTTGTGTTATTATTATTTGGTCTAAAATTAGCATCCAAAACATAATCTAAAACCTTATATTTAGCGAGTTCTTCACTTTCTTTGCTTAATATTTCATTTACATTTAAACTTTCTTTTTTATACTTCTCTTTACTCTCTTCTACAATCTTTTTATCCAATTCCACCTCATCCTCTGGAAAAATATCTTCTTTTGTCTTTATTCGTTCGTCGCCTCGCCATACAAATCCTCGAAGTTTTCTGGCGTTTTCGGGTAAATCTTTTTCTGGATAAATATCACCATCTACATTGTTGAAAAAAGTAATTGTTTCTACTTTACTTTTATCATCCATTATCATATTAATCTTGCTACTAACGTTTTTATTAATACCTATCAATTCGTTTTTGTCATTTCGCATGTAATAAACAACCTCTGTATTCTTAATAACATCAACTTCATGAAGTTTGTTTTCTAGAAATTTTCCGTAAAGATTTAAACCTTTTATCTGATTAAACCCTTCACCAATGGTGTCTTTTGAAATAATAAAAGTATTGTTTAACACTTTAAGTGAATCTAGTTTTTCTGTTTTATTATTACCTATCAAATGCATTACATCACCTGTTAGTTGGTTTTCAAAATTCCAAAGAATTGGTTTGTTTATAAGTTGTGTTAGTCCTCTTTTTTGATCGGAATGAATAGAGTCACACTTACCACTTAAATCTGTTTTAAAAAATCTAACGTTTTTTTGACCTCTAACTATTCTCTCTCCTGTTTTTCCTGTTAAGAATATTTTTTTAGCATGAACAAACATAGAATCGTTTTCTACTTTATATCTAATTGATGCGTGTTTGGTTATATAAACCGAGTCTTTTTGTTTAAAAACTTCGCCATAATGTCCTTTGATGATGGCTTTATTAATAGAATCTGTAATTTTTACATTATTGGTTCCAGAGGCATATTCAATTTTTCTATCGTAATATAAACTGTCGCCTTCTATTAATCGGTCTTTGTATTTTATATACGATTTTTGAAGAAAATGTCCTGTATTATTCTTGCTGTTATAGTGTCCGTTTTCTGTATAAATAAAGGTTTCTTTGCTTACAATAGTTGATGGTCCTTTTAAGTCAGAATTACCTTGGGTTGTTTTATAATCTAAATGATTTGTTTTTATAGTATATTCTGGGTTTTTTAACTCAACAGCAGATAAGAATTGGTATTTTTTTTCTTTTAAATAATAACGTCCTGCTTTACTTTTTAGCGTGTTGTTTTTATTTACGATGGTTCCGTTTGAATTAAAATAAGCTTCTTGCGTGTTTCGGTTAAAATGAATCGTATCGGTTGTCATGGTTGACTCTGGCGAAGTCATAACCACATTTCCTGCCGCAAATGCTTTTTTGATGTTTCCGTTATACTCGGCATATTTACTATTTAAATAAAGTGTGTCGCCTTGCACCATTTGAACATCTCCAAATGCTTTGATATAATTTTCTTTTTGATAATAATAGGCTTTGTTACAGGTCATTGTGGCGCCATCATGACTCAATCTAACATTACCTGTTAAAAGCACTGCGTCTGGAACTTCAAATTGATTAATGTCTGAGAAATCAGAATTTTCAATAACAATTGTTTTTGCTTTTTGGGCAAATACAAATGCGCTATTCATTATTAAAAAGCTCAGTATAAATATCGTCTTTTTCAAAAGTACTATTTTGTTGGTAAAATTATATTTTATGAATTGATAAACTCCTAAATAAAATTTAAATTTTACATGCTTTTAAACTTTCTTTCCAATCCTTAATTTCAACTTGAAAAACCTTTTTTATTTTAGTTTTATCTAAAACACTATACGCAGGTCGTTTTGCTGGTGTTGGAAAACTTGTTGTTGGAATTGGGTTTAAATTTATATTGACCTTATTTATTTTAAATATTTCCTTAGCAAAATCATACCATGAAGATTGTCCTTCGTTTGAGAAGTTGTAGATTCCGAAAAGGTTGTTGGTTGTTGGTTGTTGGTTGTAGACACCTCGTCCTTCTACTGCGCTCAGGATGACACGCTCAGTGTGACAAATCATTGAAATCAAAACTTCAGCTAAATCTACTGCGTTTGTTGGTGTGCCTATTTGATCATTTACTACAGACAAACTATCTCTTTCGGAAGCTAAACGGAGCATGGTTTTCATAAAGTTATTTCCAAATTGTGAATAAACCCAAGAGGTTCTTATAATGAAATAATGTTCAAATGTTTCTTGAATGGCTTTTTCGCCATCTAGTTTGGTGTGTCCATAAACTCCTGTAGGATTTGGTGTGTCTTCTTCTTTATAAGGCACTTCGTCTCTCGACTGCGCTCGAGATGACACGCTCAGTGTGACATTTTGGTTGCCATCAAAAACAAAATCGGTAGAAACATGAAGCAAAATAGTATCATATTCTTTGCAAACTTCTGCTAAGTTTTTTGCTCCAATTACGTTTATTAATTTGGCTTTTTCTGGTTCACTTTCAGCTTTATCAACTGCTGTATAGGCTGCAGTATTGATGCAATAGTTTGGTTTGTATTTTAAAAAAGCGGCTTCACAACTGTCCTTATTTGTAATATCTAAATCTGAAGATGAGCAAAAAACAAAATCTATATCATTATATTTATTTGATATAAATTGAATTGCTTGACCTAATTGTCCGTTGGCACCTGTTACTAAAACTACCATACTTTTTTAGCCGTTTTTAAATTGGGAAGTAGCTGGTCTTTTTCAGAGATTATTAGTTCATCAAGATTAAATTGCCAATCAATATTAATGTCTGAATCGTTATATTTTATTCCGCCTTCACTTTCTTTGTTGTAAAAATTATCACATTTATAAAAGAAGGTTGCTTTTTCGCTCAAAACCAAAAATCCGTGAGCAAATCCTCTTGGAATAAAAAACTGTTTTTGGTTATCTCCTGAAAGTAAAATGGCAACATGCTGTCCAAAGGTTTCAGAATCTGGTCTTATATCTACGGCAACATCAAGCACTTCTCCGTTTAAAACTCTAACAAGTTTTGCCTGAGCATGCTCTCCTGTTTGATAATGCAATCCTCTAAGTACACCTCTAGAAGAGTAGGATTGATTGTCTTGAACAAAATGTACTTTTTCTCCTGTTCCTTTTTCAAAAGTTTGCTCATTAAAGCTTTCCATAAAAAAACCTCTTTCGTCTTTTATGATTTTGGGTTCTATAATAAAACAACCTTTTAGTTTAGTTTCTGTAAAAATCATGTTCAATAGCAATTTCAATAGCAAAAATCAAAGTCAATTTCTATAAAATTAAACTTCATTTAAACTTAAATTAATTTTATTCTTCTAATAAACTCATTAAATGTAATCCGTAACCGCTTTTTAATAATGGTGTTGCAAGTTCTTTTAATTGTTTAGCATCTATAAATCCCATTTTGTATGCCGCTTCTTCTATTGCTCCAATTTTCAATCCTTGGCGTTCTTCAATTACTTGTACAAACTGTCCTGCTTGCATTAATGATTGAAAAGTTCCTGTGTCTAACCAAGCGGTACCTCTATCAAGAATACTAACTTTTAGATTCCCTCTCTTTAGGTATTCTTTATTGACATCTGTTATTTCTAATTCACCTCTGTGGCTTGGTTTTATGTTGGCAGCAACTTCTACAACAGAATTGTCGTAGAAATAAATTCCTGGAACTGCATAATTTGATTTTGGTTTCTCTGGTTTTTCTTCTATAGAAAGTACTTTACCGTCTTTGTCAAAATCTACCACACCATAACGTTCCGGATCGTGAACATGGTAAGCATAAATAATTCCTCCGTCAGGATTGTTGTTGGCTTGAAGTAATTCGGCCAAACCTGTTCCGTAAAAAATATTATCTCCTAAAATTAATGCAGCTTTATCTTTCCCAACAAAATCTTTACCTATAATAAATGCTTCTGCCAATCCGTTAGGATTTTCCTGAACTGCATATTCAAACCGACATCCAAATTTTTTTCCATCTCCTAAAAGTTGTTCAAATAATGGTAAATCATGAGGCGTTGATATAATTAAAATTTCGTTGATTCCTGCCCACATCAATGTAGATAATGGATAATAAATCATTGGCTTGTCATAAATAGGCATTAATTGCTTACTTACCGCAAGTGTTAATGGGTGTAATCTGGTTCCTGAGCCACCGGCTAAAATAATTCCTTTCATCTGTTTATATTTATAGTTTTTTATGGGTGTCTAATTTTTATTTTGTTTTTGTAATTGATTTTTATAAAAAGTCAGAAATAGTAAAACAAAAACAAATAAAGAAATAAATAGTATCGGTAAAAACAATTTCATCTTTCCATTTATTCCTTTTTTATTTATTACATTCGGGGTTATACTAACATCTTTAATGAAAGTTTCAATTTTTACCAACTGTATTTTTTGAGAAGCTATTTCATTAATTAGTTTATTTTTTAGTTCAAACATCGCATTAATCTCGCTGTTTTCGTTATTATACACTAAGTTATTACTTTTATTGTTTTTGGATATGTTTTTAGAGATTACAGTAATAAGCGAATCTATTTGAACGATTTGTTCTTCGTTCTTTTTCATTTTTATTAAAATATTTTCTTTACTAATTTTTGAAATTTCATTCAAATAATCATCTTTATTTAGATATTTTAATAATGGTTTAATTATCTTGTTAGATTCGATTCTTCCTTCTGAAGATATAACAATGGAATGATATGGGTAATTTTTACTTGTTAGTTCATCTTCAATTACTTTATTTATATCATTACTTTCTGCAAGTAATTTTATTACTTCAAAGTTTTGAGTGTTTTGAGCATTCGCTGCAGAAGTTGAATTGTTTACAAAATTGTAAAGATCAACAATAGGTTTAATCTCTATGTTTTTAATTTTTTCTGAATCATTTATTCCAATGCTCTTAAAAAAAGTTTTATCGTTTTCGGTTAATTTAGATTTAATCAAATCTATTTTAGAGTATAAATAATCAACACCTCCATTTGGTGCAACAATTATTTGACTATTGTAACTCTTATTTAAGTCTAAATAAAAACCTAATCCTGCTCCAGTTATAAATAACAATCCTACAATTAAGGCTTTTCTTTTAAAAAACAAAATCACATTAAAAATTGACCTTAAAACAGCGTCATATAATCCACCTATTTTTTTGGTGATTTCTGATAAATCAATTTCTTGATTGTCATTATTTTGAGAATTTGTACTCATAGAAATAGGTTATTTTACGTTGAAAATTTGTTCTAATATTTTAATAGTAATCAAATAAGTAGGCTTTACTCCTGTTGTTCCAAGTCCGCCAGAAGCCAGAGTACTTCCTGTTTCTAATGGATTATCTGAAGCATAATAAGCATAACGTACTTTTACGTTTGGATTAATGCTTTTTCTAATTTTTGATGCTGATTGAATTGCTTTTTGATAATAAGCGCCTTCCATTTCTAAACCGATTACACTCCAAGTTGATTCGTGAAAGAATTTCAATAAATCTTTATTTTGAAGTGATGTTCCAAGAACTGTAATCATTGGTCCTGCAAAAACTGGAATTCCGTTTCCTTCAAGCATTTTGGCAGTTAATTCATTTTCAAAGAAATAATTATCTGCTGTTCCTTCATTAATATGCGCGTTCGGAATCATGATGTCGCCTTTTCCGCCTTCTAGAATTCCTGCTTTTCCCATTATGGAAACCGATTCTACATTAAGCAAAACTTTATCTTTTCCGTTTTTGTAGGGTTTCAATAATTCATCAATAGTTTCATAAGCTTGTTCTCCAAAAGCATAATCCATTACAATAATCACCGGATTATCTTTTCCAACTTTTGCATTTGGAAATGCCGATTTTATCCAATCAATTTTTGAAGTATCAAATATTTGAACGTCAATATTAGTTCCTGATTGGTCTGGAAGCGAAATCATTCCGTGTTTTAATGCAAATTCTTCTACTTTATCTCGAACATCATGGGCACCTTGACGACTCAATTCTTCAAAAATATCAAAGTCTGATTTTCCTTTAAATTTTGGTCCTAAAACATGGGTTGCAAAAATCGAATTCATCACACTGTGCATGTTTGCAGAAATAATATGAATGGGTCTTCCTAGTAAATTGTTTTCATTTAAAACTTCTTTAATATTGGTTGCCCAAATTTCACCATGAATGTGATGTCCAAGTCGCTCTCTCAAAATCGGACTAAAAGTTATCGTTCTTTTGTTATTGTCAAGCACTTCTTCTATAGCTAATTTACCTAACCAGTAAATTACATGAAGGAATCTGTCTGGTTTTTCTTTAGTTCCAAAAGAATCATAAATATCTAGAACCTCAACAAATGTTCTGCCTAATACATTTGCAGCATGAGAAATAGCTTTCTCTTTTTCAATTTGTGTTAATTTTTTTGTTTGTAAAGCGGCTTGTTCTAATTTTTGCCAATCGCGAGAAATTCTTCCTTCATCATCAACCAAAACTCTATCTTTAATTTTGTGAGATTCGATGAAAATAAACGTTAAATGCGTCAAAATATCATAAATATCGGAACGTCCACGAGTAATTTCAACATTCATTTGTTCTTCATCAATACGATAGCAATTTCGTCTTCTTTTTGGTGGAACAATCGCTTGAAAATGCGACTTTGAATAGCCTTCATCTGAGGTTAAGTTAATATAACGACATTCTTCTATTCCTACTGGAAGCCTTTCTATTACATAAAGCAAACCGTTAAGTTCTACTTTTTCTTCGGCAATACTTCCGTAAATTTCTGGTCGAAGCTCTAGCAATGCCTCTCTTAAAGTTTCTCCTGAAACACCCATTGGTTTATAAAAACCTCTGTTAAATAAATGCCTCATGGTAATGTACAATCGTTCGATAGCTGCCGACGATTCTTGCGCTCGAGAACGCGAAATGTTTTTAATTTCCTTCATTAAATTTATTTTCTATGCTGCAAAAGTAGTTATTTTCAATTTATTTTGTTAACACATTAACTATAAGTTCCCTTTAAAAACGATATTTTCGCAATTCTTTATACTATTCAAACCATTTTGATGAAAAAAACACATTGTATTTGCTTTAATTTGACTTTTAATGAAGCTATAAAACACTATTTACCAACAGCCTATATTGCTTTGGAAAATAAAAATATTGTGGGCTATATTGAAAAAAGAGCTGCGCTTGAAACACTAAGTAGTTACAACATTATCATCACAGATGATGTTATTAAACTTTTAGATATTTGTAATTCTTTAAAAATTGAAGAGCTTCACAAAAAATACAATGCAAAAAACAAAGTAAAAAAGCCTATAAAAGAATTAGTAAAAGACAAAGCTTTTTTAAAAATCTTAAATCAGTTTGTCTCGTTCAAGTTGAATGTTTTTTTTGAAATTATTTATAAAAACAAATTTCCTTTAAGTGTAAATATCGATCGGGAAAAACCTTTTCATACACAACAATTTAAGTTTACAGAAGAACATTTGAAATCGAGTTTGCATTTTCAAAAACTAGAAGATAAAATTGTTTACACACTTTCTTTAGAAAAAAACAAAAAGGTTTTTGCTCCTTCAGATAAAAATACAATTATTCTACTTAATGAACCTGCCTGGATTTTGGTAGATAAAATTATTTACAAACTTGAAGAAATTAATGGGAATAAATTAACTCCTTTTCTAAAAAAGAAATCGGTTGAAATTCCAGAAAAAAACACCAAATTATATTTTGAAACTTTCATAAAAGATATTGTAAATAAAATAGAAATCGAAGCTGAAGGCTTTTCAATTACACAAAATTCAGATATTACAAAATGTGTTCTAAACCCTTATTTTTACTTTTTAAACGATATTTATTTTTTAGATTTTATTTTTGAATATCAAGATGTTTCGTTTTCATTTAATGATATAAAAAAATTTCGTTCGCGTTTGATTTTAGAAAATGAAATTCGCGTTATTCAATCTAAAAGAAATTTTGAAGAGGAACAAAAATGGATTAAAAAACTGACCTCTTTAGGAATAAAAAAATTAGATAATGATTTTTTAAGTTTTGAAAATGTAACTAATAAATATCAAAACATACAGTTATTAATTGAGAACAAATCATTGTTTGAAAAAAATGGTTTTTCAATTGAAAATTTGGAAGTTGACAACAAAAAAATTGCTTCAAGTGTTGGAACCCTTTCAATACATCATCAAGAAAACGAAGATTGGTTTGATGTTAAAATGCAAATAAAATGTGGCGGTTTTTTGTTTCCGTTTACCAATATTGTTCCAAATTTGAAGTCTAATAATCCGTTCTATGAATTGCCTGATGGTAGTTTTTTTTTAATTCCAAATGAATGGTTTTCAAGCTATAAACCCATAGTAGAATTTGGAAAAATAACAAATGAGACTATTGTTTTAAAGAAAAATCAATTTACAATTTTAGAAAATGTACCAGCGTTTAATTCTGTTGGAATGATTCAAAAACAAAATATTGATTATCAACCTTCAAGAAACTTAAAAGCCACTTTAAGAAATTATCAAATTGATGGTATAAAATGGTTGATTGAACATCATTATAATAAACTTGGTGCTTGCTTGGCAGACGATATGGGCTTGGGGAAAACATTGCAAACATTGGCGGTTTTACAATTTGTAAAAGATCATCTGCAAATGGTTTCAAAGGAAGAATCTGTAGATTTATTTTCTGATATTGTTCCAAAAGAAGAGCCTTTGAAAGCTTTGGTAATAGTTCCTTCTTCATTAGTTTTTAATTGGAAAAATGAAGCAAAAAAATTTACGCCTTCTTTAAAATCAATTGTTTATACCGGAAATGATAGAAAAATAATTAAACATAAAATGCTGTTGTATGACATCGTTTTTACATCGTATGCCATTGCTTTAAAAGATGTTGAACATTTTAAATCTTTGTCATTTAGGTATTTAATTTTAGATGAAAGCCAATACATTAAGAACAAAAATTCAAAGATTTTTAATGCTATAAACCAAATTCCTACTGAAAATAAAATCACTTTAAGCGGAACCCCCATTGAAAATTCGTTAGATGATTTATGGTCGCAAATGCAGTTTATAAATCCTGATTTATTGGGAAGTTATTCTTTTTTTGTAAACTATTTTAAAACTCCTATCGAAAAGAAAAAAGACGACACCGCTATTTCTGAATTAAAAAAACTGATTAATCCTTATATTTTAAGACGAACAAAAGAACAAGTTGCCAAAGATTTACCACCAATCTCAGAGCAAATTTTCTTTTCAGAAATGGAAAATGAGCAAAAAGCACTTTATGAAAAAGAAAAGTCTATTGCTAGAAATTATTTATTGAAATCTGCCCAAAATCAACCCATAAATAAGTTAAACATTTTAAATACTTTGATGAAATTACGTCAAATTGGAAATCATCCTGTTCTAGTAGATGCAAATTTTAATCATAATTCTGGGAAATTCTTAGATGTTGTTCAGTACCTAGAAACGTTACTTAAAGCAAAACAGAAGGTTTTGTTATTTAGTTCGTTTGTAAAACACATTCAAATTTATTCAGATTGGTGTAAAAAGAACGCTATTCCATTTTGTTTGTTAACGGGTGAAACCGCTGCTGAAAATAGAGAAAATGAAATAAATCAATTTCAGACAAATCCAGATAAACAGTTGTTTTTTATTTCATTAAAAGCCGGTGGTGTTGGATTGAATTTAACCAAAGCGACTTATGTGTTGCTTTTAGATCCTTGGTGGAATCCATTTGCAGAAAATCAAGCTATTGCTAGAGCACATAGAATTGGTCAAAAAAATCACGTGAATGTTGTCCGTTTTATTGCCAAAGACACTATTGAAGAAAAGATATTATCCTTGCAACAAAAGAAAAAAGAAATTTCTGATGCTATTATAGATATTGATAAAATACCAGATGATATTGAAACTAACTTAAACTATATTCTAGAATAGTGGTATACTTTTTAATTGATACTTATTAGAATTTATGATGTAAATTTTATTTCCTCACCAATTAATATACTAATTTTATGCTTTAGTTGGTTAGGATAAGGTTAATTGCCGGCTCATTTATCATCATTTTACTAATAGAACCATCGAGATTGAATTTTTGTTGTTTGCTCCATTTTCCGCCAGAATATTCAAATTGAAAATATTTTTCAACAAAATTATACAGTAAGAATGGGTAATATTTTTTTTGGTTTTTTGTTGTATTCGAATTAAAATCTGTAATTGTTGTTTCAAGTTTATTTTTCTCAATAAGTAATTTTTCAAATCCCACAAAAAGTCCTGATTTTGGCATAGTAAGATTCAAATCTGAAATATCAAAAGCATGATTGTTTACACCTTTTTTTACAGTTAGTATCAAATCTTTTTTTAATAACTCTTTTGATGGAAAACCCAAGGAATCAACAGCATAAAAATGTAATTTTATTGCAGCGTTTTCTATTTTACTATCGGTTAAAACAGTAACTTTTTTTATGTATTTTGTTGCTTTGTAAGACAATTTATAAGGAAAGAATTTAGCAACAATTTTAGGACCATTATCAAAAGCCTGTGAAATCGAATTTTTAGTTTTCCCTATTTCAATTTGTTTGGTTTTTTTACTATTAGAAAGCACTACTTCCTCTAATAAATATTCTACCGACTTTAATTTTACTTCTTTACTTTCTGATATTTTCACAATTTTTTTTTCAAAACCAATAGCTGTAAATATCAAGTTTTTACTCTTTTCTGAAGTATAAATTTCAAAAATCCCACCTTCTTCAGAAGTTGCTCCTATATTCTCGTTTTCCACCCAAATGTTTACATAAGGAATTGGCTTTCCTGTTAATCTCGTTTTCCACCCAAATGTTTACATAAGGAATTGGCTTTCCTGTTAAACTATCTTTTACAACGCCTTTTGTTTGAGCTGAAAGAGAAATGGAGGATAAAAAAAGAAGTAGAATTACTTTCATCAGTTGGTTAGTATGAGGTTTATTGCAGGTGCCATAACTTTATTATCCCACGGTTTTGTTTCTTTAATTTTGGTTTTATTAATTTTTGATTTTATCCATTTTCCTCCTGAATATCGAAAGGAATTTTCTACTTCTGAATAATTAATAACCAAAGAAGGTGCGTAATTTACAGTACTTTGCTTTGTTTTGTTATGAGTATATTCAAAAAGATATTTATTTTCCTCAATGATAAGCCATTCCAAGCCAATGACAATTCCATTGTTTGGCATTTTAATTTTATATTTTGAAATGTCTACAACGTTTTTTCTCATTCCTTTTTTAACAGTAACAAAGATATCTTCGAACAACATATCCTCATCAGGTAAAGAGTCTTTTAGTTGAAATATTCTTATTTTTAATTTTGCATCCTTTTTTTCACTATCAGATAAAAATACTATGTTTTTTAAGTAAGGTGTTTCAGAATATTTTGGTTCATAAGTAAATAACTTGCCATAAATCCATGGCTTATCTCCTGATAAATGTTTGTGATGAATTTTTTTAGAATCACCAATTTCTAATTCTTTAGTGTTTTTAAGTTTGGTTATTATTACATTTTCTAATTGATATACAATAGGGTTTAGAATAATTTCGGATGTTTCAGATAATTTACAAATCTTAGTTTCAAAACCAAGCGCCGAAAAAACGAGTTTTTTTTCTTTTGATGTTTTTATTTCAAATGTCCCATTTTCTTCAGATGTAGTTCCAATATTCTCGTTTTCCACCCAAATGTTTACATAAGGATCTTTTGATGTTTTTATTTCAAATGTCCCATTTTCTTCAGATGTAGTTCCAATATTCTCGTTTTCCACCCAAATGTTTACATAAGGAATTGGCTTTCCTGTTAAACTATCTTTTACAACGCCTTTTGTTTGAGAAAAAGCAACTTGTGAAATTAAAAGTAAAACCCAAACCAGTCTTTTTTCTATCATCTATTTTCTTTTATCTATTTTCTCAAAAAAATTAGCTATTTTTCTATCATTAGAAAGTCTTGGTAATTTATTTTGACCACCTAATTTTCCTATAGATTTCATATAATCTTGAAAACCATTTTTAGAAACCGTTGTTATTACCAATGTTCTTAATACTTTTCCAACTATTAAATCGTCGTAATACACGTTTTGCTTACGCATAGCGTTGTCAATTTTTAACGCAAATTCTTCAAGATTATTGGGTTCTTCCGAATCCCGAAGTTTCGGGACGGAATCAAATTCTATAAACCATTCGTGATAAGGTAAACCATCCTTTGGTGCAATTTGAGGCGCAACGGTAAACTCGTTCACACGAATGTCTGTATTTTCCATAGCTTCTTGCAAAGCGTGTTCAACTTCTTTACCAATTACATGCTCGCCAAAAGCAGAAATGTAATGCTTAATTCGACCAGAAACAATAACTCGATAAGGTTTTAAACTTGTAAATTGAATGGTGTCGCCAATATTATAAGCCCAAAGTCCGGCATTGGTTGAAATGATTAAAACGTAATTTATATTTAGTTCAACTTCGCCAATAGTATATCGTTTGGGGTTTTCTGTAAAAAATTCGTCGGCTTTTACAAATTCGTAGAAAATGCCTGAATTCAATAGCAACAACATTCCTTTGTCTTTCTGGGAATCTTGATAGGCAAAAAATCCTTCAGAAGCCGGAAATAATTCAATAGAATCTACTTTACGTCCAATTAAATTTTCGAATTTCGCTCTGTAAGGTTCATAATTTACGCCGCCATAAATAAATAAATTGAAGTTTTTAAAAAGTTCTCCAACGGGCTTTTGTGCTTTTTGCTGTAATTTTTCAAAATACATTTGCACCCAAGAAGGAATTCCTGAAATCACCGCCATGTCTTCCTTAAATGTTTCTTCAACGATAGCATCAACTTTAGTTTCCCAATCTTCAATGCAATTGGTTTCCCAACTTGGCATTCGGTTTTTTTGCAGGTATTTAGGAACAAAATGTGCTACAATTCCAGAAAGTCGTCCTAGTTTAATTCCGTTTTTTTCTTCTAAAATCGGACTTCCTTGTAAAAAAATCATTTTACCATCAACAAAATCGGCGTTACCTGTTTCGTGAATGTAATTCAAAATAGCATTTCGAGCCGCTTGAATGTGAAAAGGCATTGATGCTGCAGTTAGCGGAATGTATTTTGCTCCAGAAGTTGTGCCCGAAGTTTTAGCAAAATAAAGCGGTTTCCCTTTCCAAAGAATATTTTCTTCTCCTTTTACAACTCGGTCAATATAAGGTTTTAATTCTTCATAATCTCTTATCGGAACTTGCTTTGCAAAATCTTCAAAAGTTTGAATTGCATTGAAGTTGTGGTCTTTTCCAAACTGCGTTTCTTTTGCTTGACGAATCAAATCATTAAAAACTTTTTGCTGCGTTTCAACTGGATTGGAAGCCCATTTTTGAGTTTGCTTAAAAATTGATTTTGCAAATATTTTGGCTGCTATAGATTTTATTGACATATTATTAAGACACTATTTTGCTTTGTTTTTGCCACAAAGACACTAAGTTGCAACGTTTTATTTTGCTTTTTTAGATTCTTTTGCTTTTTTTAATTCTTTCTCCTCTTCGGCCACTTGTTTTCTCAATTTCATTTCTGCTTCACTAGCGGTTAATTGCAAATCGGGTAAAGTATCAATAGCTATAGCCAAAATAGAATCTTTGTTGACTTTAGCATATTCTAAATTACCGTTCAAAACTTTTTTTATAGATTCAAGATACGCTTCATTTTTCTTAATAGCAAACTCTAATGAATCTGATTTTAGAGCTAATTCTGTAGCGTCTTTTTTGAGTTTGGTTGAAGTATAACCTGGTATATATTCTCTTAAAGGAGTAAAAGCAATAATAAATGTAGTTACAAAAATAATTAAAATAGCTCCAATTGAGGCAAAAACAAAGACATTCATCAAGGTTAATCTCAAAGAAAAAACTTCTTCAAAAGTTTCATCATTTAAAATTACGAGACGATTTTTAGTGAAAAGATGTTTCTTTAGTTTTTGGTTTTTAAGTTGCTTATCAGACATGGTTTTTTATTATTATACAAAGATAGAAAATTTGTTGAATTGCTTCATTTCTATCGTTTTTTGGTAATTAATAAACCAAAAAAGAATGTATGTGTGCTTTATTAAACATAAATTAATTGTAAAAATTTTTAGTAATCACAAATCACCAGTATTTTATTTTTACATTTGCATATTGTAAATAACTGAATTTAATTTTTAATAAATAAAAAAATGAATTTTTTAACTATATTTTTAGGGTTTATGCCAGGAGGATCGGAGTGGATACTTATCATTGTAGTGGTATTGTTGCTTTTTGGAGGTAAAAAAATTCCTGAACTAATGAAAGGTTTAGGTTCTGGAATAAACGAATTTAAAAAAGCCTCTAAAGGCGAAGAGCTACCTGCAGATTCTAAAAAAGAAGACTCGAGCCAAAATGGGCGAACAGGCGAAGCAAACTAAAGAGTAATCTTATTAAGTTTAAAATAAAAAAAATCCCAAATTCTAAATTGTTTTAGAGTTTGGGGTTTTATATTTATAGTATCTTTATTAGTTGTATTCTCTTTCTGTCTTTATGAATCTAATAATTTTTTAGTGAATCAGTTAATATTTGTTTGATAGCAAGTACAAGACTTTGTGGTTCAATAACTTTTACTTCTTTTCCCATTGATAAAATCTCCATAATAAAATCATAGGTTGGATAAATAAAAAGTTCTATTTTACAGCGATTTTCATTATCCGATACTATTTTTTGAGAAGAATGTAACCGCAATGATTTGATATAATTTGCCTGAAATGATGAAAATTCTAAAATTATTTTCTGTGGTGGATTTTGATCATAAATGATTCCAAAACTGTTTTGAAATAGATTTTTTAGAAATTTTTTTGACGGTTTTATATATTTTGTTTTCAATAATTCAATATTGGAAATTCGGTCTAAACCAAAAGTTCTGATTTCGTTATGTGCATTGTCGATTCCTACAACATACCAACGGTTTTTAGATTCTTTAATGAAAAATGGTTGAAATGTTTTTTGCACAGTATTTTCTTCCCAATATTTTTTGTGTGAAAATGAAATTTCGTATTGGTTTTTAATAGCGTGAACCAATAAGAAAATGTTTTCTAAACCAAGTGATTTTCGTTGCTCAAAGACTATTTCGTCTGAAAAGTTTTCGGCTAATTTT
Source organism: Flavobacterium sp. (assembly GCA_020048955.1). GTDB lineage: Bacteria > Bacteroidota > Bacteroidia > Flavobacteriales > Flavobacteriaceae > Flavobacterium. The sequence continues at coordinate 3,840 of JAIFLT010000022.1, read as the reverse complement.
AAAGTGTTTAAAATGGTAAATGTTTCAAACAATCTGTCGTTTACCAAATCGTCATTTTCTTCAATAATTTCATAAACTCCTTCCTTGCGATTGAACTTGATTTCAATGCCGAACAACGATTTTATTTCCAAAATGTCTCGTTGCAAAGTTCTTGATGAAATCATGTAATTTTCTTCATCAAATTCTGATTGCAATTGCAAATATTTTTGTAAATCACTAAACGAACAAGAAACTTTTTTTAGTTTATTGACGATTAATAAGTGGCGTTTTATGAATTGTTTTTTGGACATTTATTGTTTTTCAATTTTTACTATTTCCTCTATTCCATGTATAATTTCATTATAAATACTACTGTTTTCTCCTGTTTCAGCATCTTCCCAAATTTTTGGATTATCTTGCCAATCGTTATCTTTTACGTATCTCCATATCCACCAATCATTTTCTTTAAATCCATTTCTAGAAAATTTTTCTCTAAATTTTGTTTTTTCCTCTTCTACAAAATTTTCTTCATATGAAACTCCAAAATATAAACCTCTATAATTTGATTTTTCAAAAATGATACAAATATTGTAGGGTTTATTTGACCATTGGTTTGGTTTTAGAAAAAGACCATATTCTTTATCATTTTCCAACCAACAATCATTAACTGAAATTTCTTTTTTTAATGCGTAATCTCTAATTTTATTCATAAAAAAGAAATAAATTTCTCTTTTGAATTTCGAAATGTTATTAGCTATTTCAAAACTTTCCTTAGGATATTTTGATATTAATTTTACAATCTCTTCACTCATTTTGTCGTTTGTTGTTTGATTTGTTAATTTTTTAATTAAATATAAATATTGTTTTATTGTCTCTCTGATAATTGGTTGTTCAACAGTTTCTTTATGGCATTTCTCTAGCCAATTTGTTATCTCAGTTTTGTAGCTAATAATATGAAAATCTGTATCGATTATTAAATTACCCGAGCTTTCTTTAGATGGTTCATCTCCAAATAAATTCAAATACAACATTTTACAATTTTGATAATGTTTTTTATATCTCAATAATTGATTTTTTTGATCACCTGCATAAATTTTATTTTCTATTACAATTACATTGCTATTATCTTTTATCACAATATCAATAAAACCTCCTTTTGAATATTCTTCATCAATTAAACCTATGTGTTCTTCAAGAATTACTTTGGCGTTTTCAAAATCAAAATTTTCAATTTCATTTAGAATACTATTTTCTTCAAAAAATAGTTTTAAAAAAACACTTCCTTGACTATGACTTCCCTTTGGATTTAAAAGTTCTCCTATAATTGCTGAATGTGTATATCGTTCATTAGATTCCATGCTCATAACAGAAAAAATATTAAAATTCTCTCCAGTTATTTTAGCCATATCCTCATACTTCTTTACTATAACACTTACATTGTGTAATAAATTTTGTGATTTATATAGTTCTTCCATTCTCTATTTTTTTATAAATATAATTTATTCTTTCTAAAATCCGATTTTGATTTTTTCTTTTTTAATATTAAAATTGGTTTCCTGAAAATTGAAAATATCAGCCAAACTCATTGGCTCAAAAGTCTCAAAATTTTCGATGTTTAATGAATTCGCAAGTTTATTTGCTTTTTGAAATTCTAATTCTTTAAATTCGTAAATTGCTGTTAATCTTCCTTTTCTTAATAAAGCTTTGTCAATGTTTTTTAAATCGGTGTTGAAAGTTGCAATAATTTGAATTCCAAGACTGTCGGCAATTAATCCATCCGTTAAATTAAGTAAAAATGATAGTTGAGAATTTTGATGATTGTCTCTTGAAATTATTAAATCCTCAGCATCCTCAATGACTAATATTATGTTTTGATTTTCTAACAAAAATTCGGTAAACGCCATATTATCTAGACTTGCAGCCATTTTTGGTGAAAGAAAAATAACTTGTTTCCTTTGTTGATTAATTAAGTATTTTATATAGGTACTTTTTCCTGTTCCTGGTTTTCCATGAAATAAAAATAATCCTTTTGTTTTAGGTTTTCTCAAAGTCTTTAAGACTTCTGTATGAACTTCTTTGAAATCAGAATTATAATGTAAATCGATGTTAACATTCGGTTTTTTAATTTCTAGTGATTTGGTTAAAAGTCCAACTTGAGATTGAATAATAAAACTTATTTCCCTATTTCTTTTTGGTTTTTTTATAAATTTACCCAACTTATAAATTATTTCTTCGGCTAAGTTTTCATTTTTTAAATCGCATAAAATATAACAACTGTTGTGATAAAGGTTAATAACCAATGCGTCAAAAAAAATAAAAAAATAATCTCTAATATTATCTAATCTACCTTCATTCTTGTAATTTATATGATAATTTTCTACTGAAATTTGATCCTTATAATTTTCTGTAATAAATTGTTTTACTTTAATTAAATCTATTTCTTTAATGGATTTAATGTTAGGAATTGTATTAAAATACGCATGAAATATTTTTAATTGATTGATGTAATTTCCGCCATCAGCGTATAAATCATAGGAGTTGTTGATGATTTTATTTTCCATAGTTTTACATATTTAATAATGCAAAACTAAATTACAACAACGACAAAAGATGTCGTTTAAAATAAAATTTATAAAACCATCGTCAACTGAATTCGTTTTCTATCTTTTGTGATATTTTATAATTGAATAACTTCTTCAATAATTTTTTGTTTGCAAGTTTCCCAATTGAAATCTTTAAACATAATGGGTTTTGGCTGATCGTTTGCTTCTTCAAAATAAGATAAACTTTTTAAAACCAAAAATTCTGAACCATCAACATATTTTTCAAGATAGAAATTTAGCATTTCTTTATATGTAAATATTATTTGTTTTTTGGTGCATATGTATCGCTATTTTCATTGGTGTTTGCAAGCAAACGATTTGTTTATGGCGATTTCATAGAAAAATCATTTAATAAAAAGTACAAATCAATAAAATCTTTTTTCGACCCACGACCTGCTATTGCGTTTAGTTTCATTGCCGCAATATCTTTTTTCGAGAGCATTCTGATACTTTCAATCTCTAGGGGCTTAGCTAAAAGTGGATATCTATAATTTACAAAATCTACTTTTAACCCGTTGCTGTCGGTTATTAAAATGTTTTTTGAGCTTTGCTTTATTTCTGTTTTTCCAAAATCATTTAAAATGTCTGTAAATAAATCAATGTCAATTTCTTGGTCTCCAAATAAATCAATGTCAATCGAATTTCTATGCCCAATTTGCAATGATAATGAAGTGCCGCCTACAAGGAAGAAATTTGAAAATTGTTCAACTTTCATAAGCTTCCTTAGGAGTTCCATAAGGTCGGGTACAACTGTCTGTTTTTGTAACATCTAAACTGGGTTTTGTCGATTTTAAAAATAGCAGATAAATATGAAAGTGTTACAGCATCTAGTGATCTTGCGTTTAAAGCAGCGTTTTTTATGGCTTCCATTCCATAAAATTTTTTTAATAACTCCCAATCTTTCATTCTACCATATTCTAAGACTCTTTGAATAAAAAAAGACTTATGTTTTTCAAAATCAAAATCGGATATATCCACATCCCAAAAAAGATATTGTGAAAAATCGTTTATGGTAATTTCTTTCATATGTTTAAATTTTATTTTTCAGCGGTAACATATGGTATCGCCTTTTTATTTATAGGTGTTTGCTTGCGCAAACTTGTTGTTAATGGCGATTTCATATATGTAAAATTTGATTTGTTAGTGGTCATATATGGTATCGCCTTATTATTTATAGGTGTTTATCTCACAATTGTTTTTGTTTTTCATCGGAGTTCGATGATTTTCAATTGCTTGCGCAAACTTGTTGTTAATGGCG